>JBBSCL010000722.1:0-2149 GCA_038250345.1 Leptolyngbyales cyanobacterium | reverse complement strand
TTCACAACTTAGGGCGATGGCGGGTAAGGATTTGCACCAGTTTTAGCTTTGATTGGCACCCCTGCCCCCAAACCGTGCGGAAACTCTCCCGGTTGGACTCCGGGTCAACCTCGTTCTCGACGAATCCGCTACCCAACTGTCAAAAAACGCTTCACCCAACCCAAACGCACCACTCAAAAGTCTGCTTAATTACCTTGATGCCTTGACTCTTTCTGCACTGCTCAATCCCGGCAAGGGGTTGGGCGATTTCCCCTGCCTTTTAGTCTAAACTTTAGTGAGTTGGTATTCATTTGCAAACTTAGCCTTCCAGCGACTCCATGGAGAACCAAGACTGTCCATATTCTGAGCTATCTCCTGACCAACAGCAGCAGCGGCTCAAAGAACTAGCAGTTGTTTTTTTTAAGCTGGGAACGATCGCCTTTGGGGGTCCGGCTGCCCATATCTCGATGATGGATGAGGAGATTGTGGAGCGGCGACAGTGGCTTAGCCGTGAGAAGCTGCTGGATTTGTTGGGAATTACGAACCTGATTCCGGGTCCCAACTCAACTGAACTGGCGATTCACATTGGCTATGAGCGCGGCGGATTGTGGGGTTTGGCGATCGCGGGGGTCTGCTTTATTTTGCCTGCGATGCTAATTGTTTGGGGATTCGCGGCGGTTTATGTTCAAACTCAGGTAATTCCGCAGGTGGGCTGGCTGCTCTATGGCATTAAGGCGGTGATTGTGGCGATCGTGGTGCAGGCGCTATGGAAGTTGGGTAAAAAGGCGCTGAAGGATACACCGACCGTGATTGCCGCGATCGCCGTCATCATTGCCTACTTCTTAGGCATCAACGAAATTTTGCTGCTGTTGCTAGGCGGACTTGCCGTGATGCTGTTTAAGAACTGGCAGCGTCGCCATAATTTGGGGACGCTGGGAGCGTGGATGGTGCCAATGGCGGCGATCGCTCAAGTGACTCCTGTTTCACCAACCGTGCCAGCCCCAACCGGATTGAGTATCTTTTTATTTTTTCTCAAAATCGGCTCTGTGCTTTACGGCAGTGGCTATGTGCTGCTGGCATTTTTGCAAAATGGGTTAGTGCAAGAGCGGCAGTGGTTGACCTCTCAACAATTGCTAGATGCGATCGCCATTGGGCAGTTCACGCCAGGTCCTGTGTTTACGACGGCAACTTTCATTGGTTATTTACTGGCAGGGAATATCGGCGCGATCGCGGCAACAGTCGGCATTTTTCTGCCTGCCTTTGTGTTGGTGCCGCTGGTCAATCCGTGGGTGCCAAAACTGCGCCAGTCGCCTTGGGCAAGCGGTTTTTTAGATGGCGTGAATGCGGCATCAATGGGGTTGATGGCAGGTGTCACCTATGTGTTGGCACGTACCGCTTTAGTGGATTGGGTGACGATTACCGTCGCCATTTTCAGCGCGATCGCGGTTTTTCGGTTCAAAATCAATTCCGCCTGGTTGGTGCTTGCTGGGGCACTCATCGGCTTTCTCACAAAATGGCTGATGCCTGTCTAATTAGATTTCGGGTTTCGGGTTTCGAGTTTTCAGAATTGACCTTACAAATGCTGAAAAATTTGCCCCTTATCTGGTTTAACTGATATACTCAATAAGCAAATCTGGGCGGGTGGCGGAATTGGTAGACGCACCGCACTCAAAATGCGGCGAAGAAATTCGTGCGAGTTCGAGTCTCGCTCTGCCCATATTTCCAATTGAATCAAACTAATTGAAACAACCTAATTGAATCAAGCAGGCATCGAAATTAACGATGTCTGCTTTTTTAATGCGATCGCGCTAGCACAGCGTAGTGAAAGTTACATCAGGCGATCGCTCTGCTACGGATTGACGAATGAGCCGAGCGGCAAATAAGCTTGCGTAATATAGTACATTTGAACTTACTCTTTAATCTGTACTCCAAGCTTTGTACTCCCCATTTAAAGGCGCATTAATGTCTCACCCAATAATCTCTTTGCTTTCAGCCAGCGCGATCGTTTTTGGCACACTTCCAGGCGCGATCGCTCAATCTGCCACCCCAAAAGCACAGTCCAGCGAAGTCTTGAAAATGGTAATGGTCGATCAAACTCAACTGTCATCCAACCAGCGCAGCGCTTTTCAGCAATATATTCAAACTGCCAGCCTACCCTCCACCAAGGTTG
>JBBSCL010000721.1:0-2149 GCA_038250345.1 Leptolyngbyales cyanobacterium | reverse complement strand
GTGATATTCATGCCTTCGTAAGGGCGATCGCTCTTTAAGGTTCTCACGGTTCTGCCTGTGTGCGTATTGCAAATTTGGATTGTTGCTCCACGAACGCGATCGCGTTGTGGAGAGAGGCGGCGATCGCGGTTCTGTTCTTGGCAGCGATCTCGTTTAGTGATATGTGAAAGGGCGATCGCGTTTCTATTTTTGAGTGCGATCGCGGTTGGGGAAATTGGTAAAAGGGCGATCGCAGATTGATTCAGCCATCATAGTGAAATCGACAACTCAAAATGATGATTTCAGTTTCAGTCACTTCATATACCAAACGGTGTTCATCCGTAATCCGTCGCGACCAATATCCACTTAGTTCATGCTTTAGAGGTTCAGGCTTACCAAGTCCAGTAAAGGGTTGACGAAGAATATCGTTAATCAAAGTAATGATCTTGCGATGAATTTTCTTATCTTGTGCTGCCCAATCATTGAATTGTTCAAATGCCTCAGGAGCGAAGGTTATATTCTTCATTCCATTTCTCAGGCGTAAAACTGACCCAGTTGGTCTTTGTTTTAATGTTTTGAATAGAAGTCATCAAATGGTGGCGATTCGCTTCAGTAGACAGCAGATAATCTGTTGCATCCTGTTGAATAGAGGGGCAGGCATTTGTCTCAGCAACATCTTGTTCAACTAAAACAATGACTTCAACAATACTTCCTTCCACTAATTCAGATGTTTGAATCTCAATTTTGCCGTCCTTGCCAACAACTACCTGCTGTTTAATACCACTGAACATGATCGAACCCTCAAGGTGTCATATCTCACATTAATTTCAGTGTAGCTTAGTACAAGATTGATGAGGAAACGATCACGGTTAGACGTGAGTTGAAAGGGCGATCGCGTTGCGGAGAGAGGAAGCGATCGCGTCATGTTTGCCATAATGAGAGCATTATAAATTTTATGGCTAACTGCAATGTCTCCTTTGAGTGAGCAAATCTTACAAACTATAAAAGCTTTATCAGCAGCAGATCAGCAACAGGTTTTGAATTTTGTGGAGTTCCTTCAGGCAAAGCGTCAAAAGCCAATTATCAAAGAGTCTGAAATTCTTACGCGATCGTTTTTTGAGGTTGCCCAGGCTGCAATTGGAGCAGGGGAAGGTCCCGGAGATCTCTCAACCAATCCGGACTATATGTCGGGTTACGGTCAATAATGCTCCATCAAGTAATTGTTGATACAGGTATTTTGGTCTCTCTGATTGATCGGAGCGATCGCCACCATACTTGGGTGATAGAGCAGTTGACCCAGATTGCTCCACCTTTGCTAACTTGTGAGGCTGTCATTTCAGAAACGTGGTTTCTACTGCAACGGGTAACGAAAGGTCGGGAAACGTTGCTTCAACTTTTAGAGCAACAGCAAGTCATAGTTCAGTTCGACTTAAATGCGGAGTTGCCAAGAGTCATAACGTTGTTAACTTCCTATCAATCAGTACCAGTTTCTTTGGCTGATGCGGAATTAGTGCGAATGGCAGAGCTTTATCCCAATAGTCTCATTTTCACTTTAGATAGAGACTTTCAGATTTATCGCAAGAACCGCAACCGCCCGATTTCGCTACTCAGCCCTTCGTAAGTGTCTTGTGCGATCGCCGCTCCTGCAAGTTGGGTTGAGCCTCGCCAAAATTTCCGGAAATGGGGTGTTGAGACAGTGTAATTGCTTATTGTGGAGAGTCCGAAGGCTGCGGGCAAACTGCTAGCAAAATTAAAGTCCACCCCATTTCTGCACATTCACGAACGGAAAACGAGCTATGAAACTGATCAACGCCCTCTTGATTTCACTGTGCGTTTCGAGTGTCCATATACTGTATTTAGGCAATGCGTCTGCAAAAGATTCTGATTCCCTCACTTTAAAGAATTCAGCATCAATTGCGCCTGCTATGAAGATCGCCCTGCAACAGATCGCTCAAGCCAAGCCAAGTTTGGCAGTGTTAGCACTCGACTCCCAGGGATTACGAGTGGTGAATAAGTCTACGGGAGCAACTCGGGCGATCGCGTTCGGCACTAAGGAAGCCGATGTGGTCTCAATCCTCACGAACTTACGGGGAAAGCCCCGCAGTCGCGGCGTGAATCAGGAGTGTGGTGGCGGTCCGCTTGGCTTTGCCAATTGGGCAGATGGATTGTC
>JBBSCL010000720.1:0-2151 GCA_038250345.1 Leptolyngbyales cyanobacterium | reverse complement strand
GCGATCGCCCAACGCGATGTAAGTCTTAAATGAAGACTCAGGAGAAAGCTAGCCTGGTGAGCGGTAAATTACATAAGAATAATAGGGTTTAGATCAAAGGCGCGATCGCTCGTTTAGCTGTGAGTTATTTCAACATCACCTGTCAGAGGCAAAAGCCGTGTCCGCAAAGCCTTTAGGTCTTGATTTTTCTCAAGAAAAGACACCCGCCCAAATCCTGCCAAATCTGCCTGTATTAAGCAGCCATCAATCAAGCTGGCAGAGTATTCATCTCGCCCACCATCATCAGCCGCCCTGGGAACTACCGGAAATATCTAATAACCAACACATCATCTATTTGCCAAATACCCATCAAACCGTAACCGTAAAATGTTTGGCAGAAGGTCGTTTACAAGAAACACAATTTCACACCAGCGAATATAAACATGGCTGTTTTGGCATACTCCCTGCGGGTATGCCCTATGAGCTGTGTTGGAATGTGAATGTTGAGTTCGTTCACTTTTATATCGAACCCACATTTCTAGTCAATATTGCTCACGAATCAGTGAATCCAGATCAGGTCGAGCTTTCACTCAAAATCAAAGAGTTTGATTGGGTAATCCACCACATTGGCATGGCGCTCAAGTCTCACCTGGAAGCCGATCGCATTGGCAGTTGCTTTTATGCTGACTCAATGACAACCGCGCTTTCGGCTCATTTAATCAAGCACTACTCCACTCGCAAACCCATCTTTCGCCAGTACGACGATGGGCTTTCTAAGCTGAAGTTGACCCAAGCGATCGCCTACATCAACGAGCATTTGGGCGAAAACTTATCACTGACCGCGATCGCCGATGAACTCGGCATGAGCCAATACTATTTTTGTCGGTTGTTTAAGCGATCGATTGGCACAACGCCGCATCAATACTTAATTCAGCAGCGCATCGATCGCGCAAAACAGCTATTGAGAAAACCGGAACTCACTGTAACCGCGATCGCATTAGACTGTGGTTTCAACAATCAAAGCCACTTTGCCAAATACTTTCGCCGACACACGGGCGCAACTCCCAAGCAATTTCGCAACTCGTAGCCCAATTTAACCCAATGCGTTTAATGAGGGAGACAAATGATCCCAAGCCCAACCATTTGACGAATATGCTCGTCAAATGCAACCACTTCAAAAATGTTGAGACGGGAAGCCATCACCAAAATAGAGCAATCAGTATAGCTCCAAGCTTTGTCATCATATTGGCAAAAAGCTTGCCAGGTCGCTAAATCGTCTGATTCAGACAATGCAACATAACGGTGTTCTTTTCGGAGCAGATGACCAATTTGAATGGAGTGATAGATGGAAACTTTAGAGCGTATCCAAGTCACTGTTTCAATGAAAACTGTGGATAGGATATCCCACCCGGTATCTGGATGTTGCAAGAAATAAGATTTCATCGCCGGATGGTGCTGCTCTGATTGAACAAAAAAGGCAATCAAAGCTGAGGTATCCACAATAACTTCAGATGACACGGGGGTTAGTACAAGAATGTATCAATCTGTTCAGCATAGTTTGTAATTAAATTACCTTGGTCATCTTGCCCAACAACGGCTTCAGCATCCGGTGTGGCGACTTGCAACGTACCGCAGAGTTGCCAAGTCTGAGTTTGGACTGACGATCGATGATTCTTTAAAACATACGCTTCTACCGCCTGCACAATCACATCCTGAACTGGTTGCCCAATCTGCTCAATCTCAGATAGAAGCTGGTCAGGAATTTCTACGGTAAAAGTTGCCATTTGTTCAATCCGTTTGCAACAGTTTCTACGGTCAAAGTAGCATAGCCACTGGAAAGGCGACTAACAAAACTCGTAGCAAGATTTTGCTCAAGATCGCAAGAAAATGTCTGAAAAGCTCAGTAGTTTTGACTAATATTCGATTATGCCACCGTAAAAAACAATCTCACTACTGACTGAAAACACTATTGCCATAGTTGCCCCCTAAGTAGACCCAGAACAGCCCCCCTTCACTCAGCGCTAATCCCGAAAGCCCCCAAGCCAATCTTTAGCGCTTGAAGAATTCTGTGTGTCAGAAGCACCGGGATATTTGCCTCTACGCGCATTCACCTAATTAAACCAAGGAGATTTGTTGTGGTTAATTTCAAGACATTATCGATGGCGATCGCTG
>JBBSCL010000719.1:0-2157 GCA_038250345.1 Leptolyngbyales cyanobacterium | reverse complement strand
GGGCTGGAATATCTGCATAGCAGGGGTTGTCGCCTGATCGTGACCTGCGATACGGGCAGCACGAATCTGGAAGAAATCGCGATCGCCCGTGAGTTTGGCATTGATGTTATTGTCACCGATCACCACACCTTGCCGAGCGATTCTGCAAAGCAGATCCCTTACGGGAATCGCCCCCCAGTTATCGCCATTATCAATCCGCGCTACTTTGCAGCAACCCATCCGTTGGCGAGTTTATCGGGTGTAGCGGTTGCCTACAAGCTGGTGGAAGCGCTGTATGAAACACTGCCGGAAGTGCCGCAAAAGCCCCTAGCTGAACTGCTGGATCTGGTGGCGATCGGATTAATTGCCGACCTAGTGGAACTGAAAGGCGACTGTCGCTATCTGGCACAGGTGGGCATTGAGCAATTGCAGAAGCAGAGCAATCCGATCACCATGACCCGCCCCGGTGTGGCGAAACTGCTGGAATTTTGTAAGCGTACGGGCGATCGCCCTACCGATATCTCCTTTGGGTTAGGTCCGCGGATTAACGCCGTCAGCCGCATTCAGGGGGATGCTCATTTTTGTGTCGAGCTTCTCACTAGCCAAGATGTTCACCTCTGCAACCAACTTGCCGAAGCGACCGAACTCGCCAACGCCCGTCGCAAAGCCTTACAAAAAGAAGTGGTGCAGCAAGTCACGGCGCGGATTGCTCAACTCGACCTTTCCACGACCCGCGTGATTGTGCTTGCCGATGAGCAATGGCACCTTGGCGTATTGGGACTCGTCGCCGGACAGATTGCCCAAGAATATGGCAGACCCACGATTTTGCTCAGCACAGAAGGAATGGCGACTCCTTTTGCCCGTGGCTCGGCTCGGTCGGTGAACAACATTGATTTATATCAACTGGTGACAGGTCAGGCGCATTTGCTGCATCGATTTGGTGGTCATCCGTTTGCGGCGGGGCTGAGTTTGCCTGTGGAAAATGTGCCGCTGTTTATGGAGGCAATTAATCAGGAGTTGCGGCAGGTAGAAATAGGGGCGATCGCCCCTGCTCTGCAAATCGATCTGACTGTGACGGTCGCTGAACTTGGCAAAGACCTATTTCACGAGCTAAAGATGCTAGAACCCTGCGGCATGGGCAATCCCAGTCCCAAGCTGCTGATTCAAAACTGCTGGTTTGAAAAGGTGTGGAATAAAAACATCAAGGATCGGCGCGGTGGCAAGGTGCAATACATCAAAACGGGGTTTGAACTGCGGGATGATTCCACAGAGCAGCCGTTTCCGGGCGTGTGGTGGGGGCACTATCGAGAGGAGATTCCCCAGGGACGCTGTGATGTGGTGGTTGAGCTAGATAGCAATACCTATGAGCGCCGCTATGAAGTGCGGATTGTGGCAGTTCGCCCACGGGAAACCATTCAGCTACAAGATTCCGCTCTTCCAAACGATTGGCTGTTGGATTGGCGGGGCTTGGATGAAGCAATCATTGCCGCAGAAATACAGCAGAGTCAGGTCGCCGAAAAAATGCCGCTGATACTTCGACACGCTCCCACTAGCTGGGCAGAGTTTCAGACGTGGGTTCGACGTGCCCAACAGGAGCAGCGATCGCTGGTGATCGCCTACACCCTACCCACACCCCAACCGCCCATGGATATCTGGCAAACCCTGGTCGGCATTGCCAAATACCTCAGCCGCACTGGAAAAACTGCAACCCGTCAACAATTGTTAGACAAACTGGAACTGAGCGATCGCGCCTTACAGCTTGGCTTCAAAACCTTGATGTTGCTCAATTTTGAAGTGCAGCACCACGATCAATCTTTTGCGATTATGGACAATGCGATTCGTGAAACTTTAGCGAAGCTTTCTACAGAAATCCCTACAGAAATTGCGCCGACAGAAACGCCTCCAGCCTTAACTGACGCGGTTCAAAACTTCCTCAATGCAGTCAAAGAAGATCAATTTCGTCGCCAATACTTCTTTCAGGTTCCGGTCTCGATTATTCACGCCCTCGCCATTCGATCCTCGCCATTCAATCCTCGCCTCGCTTATGAAGCAGAACGATTGTTGTAATCGCTTGTCATCAATCCTGAACGGCTCGAACGGCGCACAAAGTTCTTCAACATATAAGTCAGGTCATCGGGAGCCAGGGATGCCGATAGCGCATCTACTGTATTGATTGTG
>JBBSCL010000718.1:0-2157 GCA_038250345.1 Leptolyngbyales cyanobacterium | reverse complement strand
GTGGGTCTAACGTCAGTCAACTGAGATACGGAGGTAACTTGCCCCAAAGTAGCTGAAGATTTGCCTTCGGCACTGTAAGCAGATACCTGATTAATTACAGAGTCTTGGGGAGCGGCAGATGTTTGAGCAAAAGCTGAAAATGCAGTTGCGCCAAGCAGTGCGGGAGCTAACCAAAAAGAATTCCAAGTAATACGTGACATATTTAATCCTCACATCCAACTGGATATCATAGTAGTGCATTAAGCGTCTGCTGTCGAAGCAAACTTGGCAAGCATATCGAAAAACGCTAATTATGATTGAACCAGCAGGTTCATCAAACAACCCATCACGCAAAAGACTTGAGGAATTTATAGCGTTAAGGACATTTTGTGCTCTTAATCAATTATCCAAGCATATTAGCGAATGCAAAAAAATGCATCGCTCTTAGCTTTGACAATTCTTCCTTAACAGTACCTTTTGAGCAGTTAAGTGAAAACCAACGAAAATATAACAGTAGGTTAAGGAGAATTAAAGATTTATGGAAAATGGGTTGGATGATGAAGGTCAAGGTGCCATACAGCAGCTATTTGGGCAAAAAACAAAGCAAACTAGCGGGTGAAGAGAAAAAACCGTTTTGCAGTTGAGAAAAACCCAGGCACCTGAAGAATATTTAAGGAAAACCCTCTAGCATAGATATTTGTTCGGTGACTTTTCTGTATTTCTTTGAGTTGGAACTACTATCAGAATCTACCGATCGCACCATTCAAATAGTATTTATAAGCACAAAAATCACAAATTTTGTTCAAGTGTGTCCATGTAGCCTGCCTTTGTCGTGTTGTTGATGGATTTTTTTATGCATCAGTTATCTGGTTTGAGAGATCGATTGCCTGAGTTGAGAAATTTGTTTGGTTCTGAGCGATCGCTGCTGCTGCCCATGACGGTTTTGGCATTGGGAATTCATGCGGCACTATTAGCCCTGCCCATTCCCTCGAATGAAGCGCTTAAGACACCTGACGATCAAAAAAATCCGATTAAAATCACGCAAATTCCGACCGAAAAACCACCTGAAGCGATATCATCAACCGGAGTCACGATTCCACCTCTAGGTACACCATCAGCATCAAGTGTGGTGAGCAGTCCATCGCCTTCTGATAGCGCTAGCTTAACGAGTGACGCTTCAGAATCCTCCGACTCTTCATCAGAACCCGACGAATCACCAAGTTCTAGTACCGCCGTTGTAACGCCCCCTAGTAAGCCTGCTGTCAGCCCTGCAAAAAAAGCGACGAAATCTACGTCTGCAAAAACATCAGCAAAGCCGAGTGATAGTAGCGATCTCGCAACCGAGCAAAGTTCTAGTTCATCTGCTGGAGAGACCGCAGAGAGTGCCCAGCCGTCTGCTGATGGGGCTGTCACTGCGATCGCATCTCCAACTGCTTCTAGAAGTGAAGTATCAGCGGCAGCGTTTGCAAATTTTCCTCAGTTCAAGTCTTCCACGGGCGACTGTTTTGGCTTAGGGTTGGGAGACAATTGCCGGGTGGTCGCAAATGGGGCGATCGCGGAGGTGACAAATTACTTCCGCAAAGAGCTTCCCGCAAAGCAGTTTAAAGCTGAGCTAGTGACGGATGAACCGACCCGCAAAGTTTTCAAGATTTCTAAAGATAACAAGACTTTATTTTTGAATATTTTGCAAAGTAAGCAGAATGTGGTTTATCTGCTGTCATCGGTTGTCTACAAGCGATCGCCAGATGAAATTACGGAGAAAGGGCAATAGGACGCTATCGTGAGCCATACGATTGTTTGGTTTCGTCGAGATTTACGCATTGCGGATCATGCCCCTATTGATCGGGCGGCGTTGCGGGGCGGGGTGATTCCAGTATTCATTTTTGATCGATCGCTGTTACATCATCCTGAAACAGCTCCAGCACGGGTAGCGTTTTTGCTAGAGGCATTGAAAGCACTGGATCAAGAGTTGCGCGATCGCGGCGGGCGGCTGATTATCCGGTTTGGCGATCCGGTAGACGTGTTGCCAAAGCTGGTTCGAGAAACCCAGGCAGAGGGCATCTATGCTTACCTCGATTTTGAACGGATTTATGGTCGAGTGCGGGATGCGCGGCTAAATCAAGCGCTAGCTGACCAGGGGTTGAAAATTCGCTGGTTTGAACCTGCCGGAACAACTGC
>JBBSCL010000717.1:0-2166 GCA_038250345.1 Leptolyngbyales cyanobacterium | reverse complement strand
TTCTCTGATTGCAGGTTATCCAATTGGGGTTGGAGATCAAATTTGATGGGGCGATCGCTATATGACTTAAGTGATCTGCGAGGTTAAAGCTGACTTGGCGTTTTCCTTATAGATGTTGAAAAGTCACAACGGGCGATCGCTACACATTAACCCCACCGCCCTCCCAACCTCTGGTTTTGCCAAGTTCAATTCGACGATCTTCGATTTTCTGAGCGATTGCTGATTTAATCCAAAGAGCGTTGCTGATAGGTAGCTAAATCCAACTCATCTAAAGAATTTAGGGTTACAAGTCTATAATGCTTTTCTCTCGAAATTTGGACAGTATCATCGGTGATTTCAAATTCAAAAAGCGCGATCAGGTTTTGATCCATAAATTGGGCAGCGAGCGGGCGACAAATTAGTCTTGGAAATTTTGCCGCGCACAAAGCAGCATCCTGTTCAATCTGAACAATACTTAGACGGTCTTTTCCGCCTTTTGCTTGTACTGGAAAAACATAATGAGCGCCCCGACGATCAACGCCAACATAGAGTTCATCAGTCTCAACTTGACCTACATCAGGCACACTAGTCCTTAAATGATTTTGAAGGGAGTAGCATGTTACCCCTGTAAAAATATCGACAAGACGGTTATATCGAAGCTTAGCCAAAAGTGCTTGCTCGTCACTTAGAGCATACATTGCAACAATTCCAGGTGTTGCGTCTGGAATTTTGGTTTCCGCCAGCATCGCTGATGGAATTAGTATTTGTTCCTTGACAGCCACAAAACAATAACGAGAGCGCCCCGCAGGGCGAATAATCCAGATCTTCCCTAAAGGCGCAGCAGCAATAATAGACTCTGGCAAATCCACGCGATAGCGAAAGCTATAAATGACATCACCAAGATTTTTAGGTAATTTGATCCCTAACTCTTGAGCAACTGCAATGAGATCGTCACGCTCAAACGCAACTTCAATTGCTCCCGTTCGATAACGTGATAGAAAGATACGCTCAATGATTTGTCCGTAACGATTCAAACTCACGATTACAGCGGTATGTCGCTAAATGGATAAGGCGTAGTGGGCATCTCTCCTGACCAGCGTAGCACCACCACTTCTTCGTTGATTTGCTCTTTAGTTGCGGTTGCCAAGCGCGTGCGAAACAGATCAATCCGAACTACCTCATAACCCAAGCCTTCAGCAATCTTCGCTAATAAGTTTCCTGTGTGGATCATCACTTGCAAGTAGGATTTTTGATCGCCCACGACGTAAGCAAGTTGAGCATTGGGGCGGAGCGACTGCCGCAAATCAGCCAGATGCTTTGCCATACCACCAAAGTAATGCTTTGCTGCGCGATGATAGAGCTTTTCAAAGCCGCTGGTTTTGCCAAGTTCAATTCGACGATCTTCGATTTCCTTCGCGATCCGTTGGATTTCAAGATGTTTAGAGACCCACTGATCATCCAAGTCGGCTTTGTAGACATTGCGTGTGTTCGATCGCAGCATCGATCCTTGTTTCAATGCCCGTAGCTCTGCTTTGTTATTCAGAAAGCCCAACAGCACCGACTCTAGCCGGGTCGTGCGGGTGTAATCTTTTTCGTTGGGATAGGGTGGCGAGGTAATTACTGCATCGATCGAGTTTGGCTCTAACACCTGCAACAACTGGCGAGAATCGGCATGGTGAATCGTGGCGGGGATATCGGGCAAGGTTTGCAAATAGCGTAAGTCTGCCGCCATTGCCGCAACTCTTGCCAGCCATGACTCAACCACTGGCGCATCGGGCTTGAGCTTACTTTTCACGCCAACTTCGGGACCAAAGCGCAGATTGCTAATATCGGTGACGATCGCCCGTGCAAATGCCAGCAGCAGATGGCGTTGGTAAAGTGACTGTTCCGCTAAAATTTGCTCCTTCAAAATCAGGGCTTTGTGCAGCGGTAAGGGGCTAATGGAGTTTTTCAGGATAATTTTGGCGCTGTCTTCCGGCAGCGATCGCCACTCTTCTGATCGCTCAATCTCTATTGTGGCTCTCTCCGCAATTCGTTCAGCTTGCTGCACCAACTCATTAGGATTCGGACTCCAATCCAGCTTCACCGATCCGGCAAAGTGCGCCATCGGGTTCGCTTCCACACCGACACTGGCAATCCCCAGCATTTTTGCATCCACCACGGTTGTCCCTGTGCCGCAAAACGGAT
>JBBSCL010000716.1:0-2172 GCA_038250345.1 Leptolyngbyales cyanobacterium | reverse complement strand
ACGGCTCAACCTGCCCCTTTGTCTTACAGCATTTCAGGCGTAAGCGGCAAGCTACCTCAAACGGCTGAAGCATTGGTGATGAAAAAGCTCGATCAAGCTTTTGTTTTTGATCAGTTAATCGAAGTGTATGATGCGATCGGTTCACTCACCGCCAGAGATTTAAGACGGCTAGCCAAGCGATCGCCTCGTCCAATAATTCTTGGCAAAACAGCCCAAGTTCCTGATGCCGCTCCAGTACCGCCGCCACTTCCCATAGATCTGCTGATTCCTCCTAGCAACGCTCCATCCGTTACCCCTGCTGCGCCTATTCTGCCCAGTGAAAATCCTGCAAACCTAAATTCGGTTCCGCTGGTTGATCCGTTGCCAACCGATCAAGTGCCTGTTTCGATTCTGCGGCAGATTGCCAGGGAAACCGCAGCTAGTGAAACCGCAACCAGCCCAACCGTTAACCCAGTGGAAGTCACGGCTGATCGGCTCGATTATGACGAGCGCAATCAGGTATTCACGGCGGAAGGCAAGGTGATCATGCGCTTTCGCAATGGGCTAGTAGATGCCGATCGCGTTCAAGTCAACCTGGTCAATCGAATCGCCGTAGCAGAGGGCAATGTTGCCTTTACCCGTGGGCAGCAAGTGCTACGCGGGCAGCGGGCAGAACTCAATTTCGTTCAGGGTGTCGGCAATATTCAGCAGGCGCGGGGCGATATTTATATCCCCACTGCCGGAACAGATATATCCATTCCAGCCGCAACCGATGGCGTAACAGAAACGGTGTTGGGTCGTCCGGTCAGCGATCGCATTACCTCCCAGCAACCCCTCCAAAATCCGGGTGGTGCTGGAGGAGTTTCAATCTCAGCAGGAGCCGGACGAGATGTAACTCGTGTGCCTGGAGGACTGCCCAAAGGCGGGGAACTCAAGCGGCTCCGGTTTGAGGCAGAGCGAATTGACTTCACGCCAGAAGGATGGGTTGCCACTAATATTCAAATTACCAATGATCCCTTTTCGCCACCGGAACTGGTTCTCAAAGCGGAAAAAGCAACCCTAACGCGCCTGTCTCCTTTGCAAGATGAAGTAAAGCTGACTCGCCCTCGATTAGTATTTGACCAAAACTTCTCCCTGCCGTTTTTATTCTCGCGCACCGTTTTAGACCGTCGCCAACGCGATGCTGCACCGTTTCGCTTTGCCTATGATGCTCAAGATCGAGGTGGGCTTTATTTAGAAGGGGTTTTTAATGTTTTACAAACACAGAAGGTATCTCTAACGCTGTTTCCCCAGATTTTCATTCAACGGATGATAGATAATCGTCGGGGCGGCATCGGGTTGGGGAACCTCAGCAATTATGGCTTGAGAACCCGGTTAGATGCCGAGTTGAGTCCTAGTACTTTTCTGCGAGGATCGGCGGCGTTGACCAGTTTCGATCCGGCAGAGTTTGAAGATAGCCTGCGTGCCAGTGTGCGAGTTCGCCAGATTCTAGCGACACCGATTGGTCCCCATACTTTGGCGTTTGAATATAGCTATCGCGATCGCCTGTTTAATGGCTCCCTTGGTTTTCAAACCGTGCAAAGCAGCATCGGATTGGTGTTTGTTTCTCCCAATATTTTGCTGGGGCAATCGGGCGTTGTTTTAAACTATCAAGTGGGCTATCAGTCAATCAACTCAGACACCGATCGCCTAAATTTGCTGTCGGCTACAAGCACTAATAATCGAGTCAGTTTAGGGCGCTTTCAGGCATCCATTGCATTAGGCAAAACGTTTACTTTATGGCAAGGAAAACCTCTGCCAGCCACTCGCGATCAAGGTCTACGGTTCTCTGCTAATCCGGTTGTGCCCTATCTCAATTTCAGTACCGCTCTGCGGGGTGTATATAGTAACTACACTAGCGGTGATGTGCAGCAAAATTTGTTTGCAGTCGTTGGGTTAGCAGGTCAGTTTGGGCACTTTTCTCGTAATTTCTTGGACTACACTGCGTTTAGCGTTTCCTATAGTCAGGCGATCGGCAGTGGGGCATCGCCTTTCCTGTTTGACCGAGTAGTCGATACTCGCGTTATATCGCTCTCATTCATTCAGCAGCTTTATGGTCCATTTCGTGCCGGATTCACCACCTCTCTTAGCTTAGATACCACCGACCCCATCAGTACCGATTATTTTTTGGAGTACAGTCGTCGTACCTATGGT
>JBBSCL010000715.1:0-2172 GCA_038250345.1 Leptolyngbyales cyanobacterium | reverse complement strand
GGAATGGCTCCCGCAGGGGTGCCCAAAGTGCCATCGGTGACGATGTTTTGGGCGGTGGCAGGATAGATTACCCCAAAGAAAACAGTGCTTTGGCTGACTAGAATCCCCGCGATCGCGACTCTTGCAGCTAGGGGCGATCGCAGCAATTTCCATATCTCACGGTAGATTGCAGTCATTGATTAGGGTGATAAACAGCGATCGCAGCTTGAATGCTAACTAATCAAAAAATCTCACGCTTTAACAATTTAAGCAAGAGATTTTTCTTTGTTGAGTTTGAATACGTAGCTTGAATACTTAAATAGAGAGATGACCTAGCTGCTTGACGATGTTTTGCATCCAAGAGTTTGCGGTCTATCTCTCTATTCTTATGGTACTAAGGCTGCAATCTGAGATAAGAACAGATTAACGTTTTGCTAAGCGCTTTTCTTTCGACATTTTCCGTAGACGAATCGATTCTGGAGTAATTTCCAGCAGTTCGTCAGGTCCAATGTACTCTAAAGCACGCTCTAAGCTCATATCCATCGGAGCTTGCAGTTGCACCAGTTCTTCTCCGCCCGATGCTCGGTGGTTAGTCAACTGCTTGGTCTTGCAAATGTTGATTTCCAGATCTTGAGAACGATTATTTTCGCCCACAATCATGCCTTTATAAACTTTGACACCAGGCACAATAAAGAATAGCCCCCGATCTTCCGCATTTTTCATGGCGTAGAACGTAGCAACTCCTTCATCAAAGGAAATCAAAACTCCATTACGGCGAGACTCAACCTCTCCACCCAAGGGGCGATAGTCCAAAAAGCTATGGTTCATGATGCCATCACCCCGGGTAAGCCGCATAAACTCTCCCCGAAAACCAATCAGCCCACGGGCAGCCACTGTAAACTCTAGCTGGGTGCGTCCATTGCTCCCGACTTGCATATCTTGCATCTCAGCTTTACGTTGTCCTAAGCGCTCGATGCAGCTACCTGATGCCCAATCGGGCACGTCAAGCACCAGGGTTTCAAACGGTTCGCAAGGGCGACCGCTGACTTCCCGAAAAATCACTTGTGGCTGAGAAACCTGAAATTCGTAGCCTTCTCGCCGCATCGTTTCGATCAAAATGCCGAGATGAAGTTCACCCCGACCCGAAACCAGCAGTTTATCGGGAGAATCGGTTTCCTCGACCCGCAGAGCCACGTTGGTTTCAAGTTCGCGCATTAAGCGATCGCGCACTTGGCGAGAGGTGACGAACTGACCTTCTTGACCTGCAAACGGTGAGTCATTCACAGAGAACGACATTTGCAGCGTTGGTTCATCCACCTTAATCAAGGGCAGCGCTTGAGGATCGTTAGGGCAGGTTACGGTTTCACCAATGTTGGCATCGGCAAACCCCGCGATCGCCACAATGTTGCCAGCAGACGCTTCCTCAATATCAATCCGCTTTAAGCCTTCAAACCCCATCAGTTTACTGATTTTGGATTTGACGATCGCGCCTGTTTCGGTCACGAGCGCTGCCTGCTGCCCCATGCGAATCACACCATTGTGGATTTTGCCGATAATAATTCGACCCACATATTCGGAATAGTCGATCGTGGTGACCTGAAGCTGAAGTGGGGCAGTTGGATCGCCGACTGGAGGCGGAACGTGCCGCAAAAACGCTTCAAAAAGCGGCTTCATGTCAACGGGTTCATCTTCTAAATGGTCGATCGCAAAACCCGATATTCCTGATGCAAACAAGTATGGAAAATCGCACTGATCCTCATCGGCACCCAGTTCTAAAAACAGATCCAAAACCTTGTCTACGGCTCCATGAGGATCAGCCTGAGGACGATCAATTTTATTGATTAGAACAATGGGGCGCAAGCCCTTTTCCAGAGCTTTCTTCAGTACAAAGCGGGTCTGAGGCATTGGTCCCTCGTTGGCATCCACAATCAAGATGCAGCCATCCACCATGCCCAGCACCCGCTCCACTTCGCCGCCAAAGTCCGCGTGTCCAGGAGTATCGACGATGTTAACTAGAGTATCTTTGTAGCGAACAGCCGTATTTTTCGACAGGATTGTAATGCCGCGCTCACGCTCCAAGTCATTGGAATCCATGACGCAAATTGGCACCTCCTCGCCTTCTCGAAATGTGCCCGACTGTCTCAGTAAGGCATCAACAAGAGTCGTTTTGCCATGGTCAACGTGAGCAATGAT
>JBBSCL010000714.1:0-2180 GCA_038250345.1 Leptolyngbyales cyanobacterium | reverse complement strand
TTAGGCTTAGTCCAATCCAACCTAACTGCCTACTTTGCCCAGCGGCTAGAACTGGGGCTAATTTTAGAATTTGGTCGCGCCATTCTCAACTTGCCTCTCACCTATTACGAAACCCATCGTAGTGGCGAAGTAGTCAGCCGTTTACAAGATATTCAAGCCCTGAATCAGCTTGTGGCGCAAGTGGTCATCGGGCTTCCCAGTCAGGTGTTCATCGCGCTGGTGTCTCTCGGCTTCATGACCCTGTTGAGCGTCAAACTGACACTTGCCGCTATTCTGTCGGCTCTATTAATGACGCTTTCCACCATCCTTTTCTTGCCGACCTTACAGCAAAAAACTCGAAATCTGCTGATTTTGGAAGCCGATACCCAGGGTGTGCTGGTGGAAACCTTTAAAGGGGCGCTGACGCTGAAAACCACTGCTGCCACGACGCAATTTTGGGAAGAGTTGCAGACGCGCTTTGGACGGCTCGCAACCTTGAGCTTTCGCACCAATCAAATTGGCATTGCCAACACCCAATTTTCGGGGCTGGTTTCCAGCATTGGCAGTGTGGCATTGCTCTGGTTTGGTAGCACGTTGGTGATTGCCCAAGAGTTAAGCATTGGGCAACTGTTGGCGTTTAGCAGCCTGAATAGCAACTTTACGGGATTGATTAGTACGTCGATTCGATTTGTGGATGAGTTTGCCCGCGTTCGCACGGCGACTGAGCGGCTGACGGAAGTGATTGACCATCGGTCGGAGTTGGAAAGCCAGACCAGTAAACCCTCGGTAGAAATTTCTAGCAGTGCTGATATTCAATGCGACCAAATTTCATTTCACTATCCGGGTCGCGTGGAGTTGCTCGATTCGTTTTCGTTGCAAATTCCTGGGGGCAGGGCGATCGCGCTGATGGGGAAATCAGGCTGTGGCAAAAGCACAGTCGCAAAACTGCTGGCGGGTCTATATCCCTTACAATCTGGCAATATTCGCATTGGTGCTTACAATCTGGCAGATCTGGCGCTAGAGTGTGTGCGGCGGCAAGTGGTTTTGGTGCCGCAAGAATCTCATATGTGGAGCCGTTCCATTTTAGAAAACTTTCAGCTTGGCAATCCGGGAGCGTCGTTTGATGCGATCGTTCAAGCGTGCCAACTAACGGGAGCCGATGAGTTTATCAGTCGGTTGCCAGACAGCTATCAAACAGTGCTGGGAGAATTTGGTGCCAACCTTTCAGGCGGACAGCGCCAGCGACTGGCGATCGCCCGTGCCATTCTTTTCAACCCGCCCATTTTAATTTTGGATGAGTCCACCGCTAGCCTTGACCCAGAAGCAGAAGCTCAAATCCTCGATCGCTTATTGACCCAGCGACAAGGAAAAACAACCCTTTTGATCAGTCATCGCGATAGTGTGGTCAGCCGCTCAGACTGGGTGATTTTACTGGATCAGGGCAAAGTAATGCTGGAGGGAACTTCTGAGCAATTACGGAGTCAATTAAATCTCTACTTTGATACGCGGAATATATAATACAAGCTTCATCAAGTCTTGAGGAAAATGCGTAAGCCCTTGTGTAAGACTTGATAGATAAAGATTAAAGAACGGATGTTTTGAACGGTTTCTTTGCGAGGCGTATTTCCTAACAAAGGCTAGTTTGAACAGGTTAAGGTCTGACTGTCTATCGCGTGTGCATCTATCCAGTTTTTTAGCGTCAAGCATGGTTTCCTTTTTATACTAACGATGACCCTACATAAAGCTCAATTTGCACTATTTATCGCGATCGGTGCCTTGTCACTAACAGGATGTTCTACAGAAGCACCCGCCAAAGGCTCTAGTTCAACACTGGAAAGTTCGACAACAGAACGCCAAGCCAAAAGCTCAGTTGGCTCTGCTTTGTTCAACCAACAGACTTATTTTTTAGAAAAAAAAGCCTTTGCTATTTCTTTTGGGGCATTGAAAGAAGACAGCATCAACACCAAGGACTACAGCTACCGGATTATCTTAAAACCCGACAAGTTTAAGGGCGTTGCCGTTATTGCAACGTCTAAAAATCCTAAACTTCGCAGCTATACCGGTGTTGTATACGTTGTCAAATCCAAGGAAGCAGGAAATGTCACCTTATCTCAGCTTTGCGAAACGAAAGCACCCTCTAAAGTTGCACCCATTGCCCCTAAAAACCCTCAACGGGCTTCCGACATTATTCGCTGCCCGGC
>JBBSCL010000713.1:0-2184 GCA_038250345.1 Leptolyngbyales cyanobacterium | reverse complement strand
GCATTGGTTTGGCACGACGCAACTAGGCTATGACGTTTTTTCACGCACCGTGTTTGGCACTCAGGCGGCATGGCAAGTGTTGATTTTGGCGACGCTGCTGGGATTGGTAATTGGCATTCCCCTCGGCATGGTCAGCGGCTACTTGGGCGGCAACCTGGATCGGCTACTGCTGTTTTTCATGGACACAATCTACACGCTACCCGGATTGCTGCTGTCGGTGACGCTGGCGTTTGTGGTGGGGCGCGGGGTGTTGAATGCCGCGATCGCCCTTAGCATTGCCTACATTCCCCAATATTATCGACTCGTTCGCAACCAAACGATCGCCGTCAAAAATGAACTGTTTGTCGAAGCAGCACAGGCAATGGGCGCTTCCACTTGGCACGTCTTGACTCGCTACCTGTTCCTCAATGTGGTGCAAAGCGTTCCGGTGCTGTTTACGCTAAACGCAGCCGATGCCATTCTCATTTTGGGCGGTCTGGGCTTTCTCGGCTTGGGTTTGCCAGAGGAAACGCCGGAGTGGGGTTATGACCTGAAACAAGCACTGGATGGCTTATCTACAGGTGGCATATGGTGGACAACGCTGTTTCCTGGTTTAGCAATGACTCTGATGGTCACAGGGCTGTCTCTGTTGGGAGAAGGCTTAAGTGACTTGATCAACCCCTTGTCAAATCGAGATGAAGAATAACCACAACGGGTGCGCGGCAGAGTAATATGACGAACACGTTAGCCATCAGAAAAGAAGTTTAAAATAGCTGATAGTGCGAGTTCCCAATTTTGAATTGCTGACTCTTCTTGGGAGGCAAAATGGAGATTTCTACTGAGTTACAGGCAATGTCTCAAGCAGCGGAGGTTGAAGATTGGGCACCTCCCGCGCCGCCTACAGACTTGATTTTTGATGATGGAGAACCGTTGGAAAGTAACCGCCACCGCATTGCCATGAATGTCTTAATTCGCTCGGTCAAACACGAGTTGCCGAGACAAGATTATTTTATTGGCGGCAATATGTTTGTTTACTACAGCGATCGCCAAGTCCGCAATCGAGATTTTCGGGGACCCGATTTTTTTGTGGTGTTGGGCGTAGATCCTGATCCGACCCGTCTAGGTTGGGTGACGTGGCAGGAAGAGGGGCGTTTTCCTGATGTGATTGTGGAGTTCCTGTCTGCCAGCACGGCTCAAGCCGATAAGGGCATCAAAAAAGACCTGTATGAGCGAGTGTTTAAAACCCGTGACTATTTTATCTACGATCCCTTTGACCCCACTTCACTGCAAGGGTGGCATCTGGATTTAGACCAAGGATATCAGGCGATCGCCCCAGACGATCGCGGCTGGCTGTGGTGCCAAAGTTTGCAACTGTGGGCTGGCGTGTGGACGGGCGACATTCAAGGCGATGTCACTGCATGGCTACGATTCTTTGATGGAGATGGCAACTTGGTGCTGCTTCCCGAAGAAGACGCTGAGCAACAAGCAGAAATTGCCGAGCAACAGGCTGAAGATGCTGAACAACTGGCAGAAATTGCCGAACAACGGGCTGAAGATGCTGAACAAAGGGCACAAACCGCTGAACAAAGGGCTGAGCATTTGGCAGAAAGACTGCGAGAATTGGGCGTTGATCCTGGGCAAGTGTAAAAGGCGATTCTGCAAACTAGACCTGCTAAAGGAGTTGTGCCCTGTGATACAGCCGCTAAAATAAATCATGAAATTGACCGGAATCCTCACCCTTGAGCTTGATTCTTCCTTATAAAATACTCGTGCGATCGCAGTTTGTTTGCTCCCCCCTCACACGCTCCATTGGACATTTAAGAAAACTCATTCGTTATTCGTTATTCGTTATTCGCCACTCGCCATTTCCCCTTTACCCTCCTCTCCCATGTCTCCGACTCCGCCCACTCGCCCACCCAAAACGTTTCTGGGAAACCTGACGCAAGCTGTGCAAGCTCGAACTCAGGTACTTCTGACTAAATTAAAGCTAACCCCCAACGCCAGAGTGCCGGAGCTTTGGATACAGGAAGCGGATGCTGCCAAAGCTGAGGTGTTTCCGCTGCTGGGCGATCGCCATCTGTTAGGGCGCAGTTCCAAATCCTGCGATATTGTCATCCGCAACCCGGTCGTCAGTCAGGTTCACCTGTCGCTGAATCGGGAGAAGCCGCCGCCAGGATTTTTGGGCTATTTTTGGCGATCGCCCTT
>JBBSCL010000712.1:0-2185 GCA_038250345.1 Leptolyngbyales cyanobacterium | reverse complement strand
CGATAGACCCCAAAGCACTCCACTGAGTGAGCAGTCCGTTCAAGCTGACTGCGCCAATCACAGAGACATTTTTTCCTCTACGATTGGGGCGTTCCCCATAGGCTCGCTTCCCTTGTAGCGATCGGGCACATCTGCGGATCAAAGAGAGATTCACCCCTGATTCATCCAAAAAGACGAGATTTTCGGGAGGAATCCCTTTCAAGAGGTGCCAGTATTCAAATCGGGCAAGTTGAACCTCGTCGGTTCCTTTTTTCGAGGGGTGAAGACTTTTTTAAAAAGGTGAGGTTGAGCTTTAGCCGCAGCATCCGATCAGCAGTGGCGATGCCAATGAAGACTCCCGTTTTCTGGTAAAGGCGTTCCCGCAGTTCAGCTAGCGTGGCATCGGGTTGCGCTTCGACTAGTTGTTGCAGGACTTCGAGCTGTTCGACATTGAGCTTGGGTGGGGTCTGTTCAATTCGGAGTTTAGGCGCGATGGTTCCTAATTCACGGTATTGTTTGAGTAAATTGTGGACAAAACTTGAGGTGACTCCAAAGTTTTTAGCTAGTAGAGTAAAAACTTAGTTTTGCAACATCTGATGCCAGCAAAAGCATAGTAGTCAATCGGCATTTTGAATAATACGTTGCAGAACTTTCAGTTCAGTCTACTAGCTGACGTTGTCAAATGTCACCAGACTCATAAGCATCGACAATTTTCTGGCGCAAGTCTAGAGAGTAAGGCTTCATATCCCTTATTAACCATCGATAGAGTTCTGGTTTTAACTGTACTACACTAGATTAATAACTGCTATATTGACCTTTCGTAAGGGCAACTAAGCCACCTCAAAATATAAGTTCAATACGATTACAAAAGTCCACTATTTAAGTTGCTTACCTGTTAAAACAAAACAAGCGCTTACATATTTATAACTGTAAGCGCTTGCCTTGATTCATCACGGTTCAATGTAAATCGGTGAATTATTTGAGTGCGTCTTTTACGTTGTCTTTTGTATCTTCCATGGTTTCACGAGCTTCGCCTTCAGCCTTCTTTGCTTTGCCTTTGGCTTCGGCTTCTTTATCGCCTGCTAGGTTTCCTGCGCCTTCTTGAACGGTGCCCTCAACTTTCTTGGCGGCTGCTTTTGCTTTATCTTCTAAAGACATTGTTTTTCTCCAAAAATGAAATTTTTAATATTGATTGTCAATTGAATAAGCAATTCAGTTGACTAACTACACTGTAACGAAGCACACATAAATGCTCCTCTATCGACAGAGATATTTTGCTGTTAAAAAGTGGGGTGCAATAGTCCAGAGTGCAATTGTTATTAAATGACGCTATTTAATCAAGAAATATCGTCCGTTTCTTTGCAAATGCTCAAAACGAACGATATATATCAACACAAGATTGAGGAGTTGAATTACGCGATCGCAATTCCTAGGGCTGAACTGTAGTAGTAGTAGTGCGAGGACGACGAGCACCTGAAGAAGCACCTAGCATAGCAGCAACCAGACCTAATAGAGAACCGAGAACGAATGACCAGCCAAGCTTTGCGGCATTGCCGGCAATCTCGTTCGCTTGTTGAGCGGTGACATTTGGAACATTTGCAGGATTCGCATTTGGAACTCCCACACCGCTTTGTTGTGCTTGATTGATAATTGAGCCAGCATTAGACGCTACCACCCCAAAAGCACCTGAAACGCCACTAGAAAGCAACCAAGCGCTAATCGCCAAAGTTGTTGCCCACAAAATAGCGCCGTTTAGCAACGCTGTGTTCTTGTTCATTGCTCCGCAAGAACGAGTAGTAACCCATCCGCCAATAAAAAGCGAAATGAATAGACTGATAATTGACCAAATTCCTACAGCAGCACCAACATTGTCTGCATTAGAGCGAGGTGCATCTGAACCCGCAATACCCGTCAGCCCAATTGCGGCACCCAAGGCACTTAGAACCAATTGAGTACTCAAGGCAATCACTAATCCAGCGAGAATAGGACCCCAACGAACGCGATCGTGATACTCGGTCGTCGCAAGCATAGCAGGGCGCTCAGCCATGTAATCAACGGGGCGGTTTACGGTTTGGTCGATGGGTCGGTCAGTGTATGACATAGCTTAATTAAACTCCAGAAAAACAATACGGACAATTCATACCAAGTGTTTCAAATAAGCGCTGAAAGACATTCAGTGATGACTTTTGCAGTCGCTTTAGAAATG
>JBBSCL010000711.1:0-2203 GCA_038250345.1 Leptolyngbyales cyanobacterium | reverse complement strand
CTGATGTTTTGCCGCAAGCATCAAAAGCTGAACTTTACTTTATACGCCCTCACGAACGCAAGGTTATGGATATGGCTCCTGCCAAAATTCTCGTAGTTGATGATGATCCTGCAATTCGGAATTTGATTCACCGCTTTTTGACGAAGCAGGACTACCAAATGGAGTCCGCAGAAGACGGCAAAAGCGCGATGATCGCATTTGAACAGTTCAATCCAGATCTGGTGATTTTAGATATAAACTTGCCAGATGCGAATGGTTATACCCTTTGCAAGGAAATGCAAGGGCGAACCAGCGTGTTTGTGCTGCTGTTAACCAGCCGAACGGATGAAGGAGATGTCATTCGAGGATTTGATCAAGGTGCCGATGATTACATCACGAAACCGTTTAGTTTGGGCGAATTAGGCGTTCGAGTCGGAGCGATCTTAAGGCGACAACGCACGGTTACCACGGGTGAGCATCAATTACTTACATTTGAAAAGCTGGTGATTGACCCGGTGAGACGCGAAGTTAAGCTAGCTGGAGAATTTGTGCCACTCACAGCATTAGAGTTTGATCTGCTTTATTTTTTGGCAAAAAATCCGGGGCGTGTGTGGCGACGGGCAGAACTGATTCAAGAAGTTTGGGATTATGAGTATGTGGGCGATCAGCGGGTGGTTGATGTCCACATTGGGCAAATTCGTCGGAAAATTGAAATAGACACGAGCCAACCTACACTGATTCAAACGGTTCGGGGTGTGGGGTATAAGTTTGAAGCTCCTGCCAAAAGCGATGACGCAAACGCTTCTGCCTAAGTTGGCTTCAACACCACGTTAGTTAGAAATCTGCACAGATCCAGCTTGACAATCCCGCAGCCACCGTCGAATTACCTGTGCAGTCAGTTCTTGGGTCGTCTCTCGCAGCGGACTAACGTATTGCTCATTGGTAGGATAGAACCCTCTACGAGAATATAGGGTAGCGACTTGCCAGCCTGATGTTTTGGTATGGGCTAGAAATAACCAGTGATAATACTGATAGGCAGTGGATTTTTTACTGTCATATTCCCGTTCTAAAACGGTGAAGAATACTTGATGCAATCCACCCTGATTTGGATTGATCGCGCTACTGTTAACGACCGGCAAGGGGAGAATGTTGGGCTGAGTTGCCGCGATCGCGTAGGTGGGAAACTGGTTACTTCGCTGGTGGCTGAGACGGTTGATATAGCTTGGCAAATCGCGCAGGAGTGCTTTTGTCAGCGGTTCTAGTTCCGTTGGGCAGGTAGCGGGTGGACGAATGGGGGGCGTTTTCTGAGTCAGGGTTTGGGCGATGGGCGGTAGCTCACGCGCAGTAATAGGTGGGGCGATCGCCCCGCTTAGAATCAGAGCGATCGCCGCATAAAGATACCGACACCAAAACGGATTCACCATCACAAACCTTTTTGAAGGAGCAGGGTCACTGGGCAAGTTGCCGCATTGTGTCTCAAGCTAGTTTACACAGGCAAGGGCGATCAGCATTTGGAATCGGGCGATCGCAGAGTGACATATTCACCCGATACTAGGTCTATACGCTTGAAAAATATGCCTAGACCTATGCAGTTTGAATTTGTTCCAGTTGAGCAGTTTTATTTTGCCCTAACGTTAGCCGTCAGAACCTTGGAAGACCTGACTACTCCAGGCTTAGCCGCAACCATCGGCAGTCGCCTCAAACAAAAATATGGACAGTCATCGACTGTGGCTGCTGCCACTCAAAATACCTACAGCTATGTGTTTAAAGTGAAGGGCATCGATAATGTTCCAAATTCCGGCTTAATTGTGACGATTGCTGACTGGCAAGGCAATCTGCGGATTAGTAGCGACTATGGTTGGGTGTTGGACGGAGAGCGCAAACCGATTCGCACTGACAAGTTTAGCCAGCGTCCGGAATTTGCTCAGCAGGTGCAGCAATATATCCAAGAGTGGCTGCAAGTGCCGCTAGTGGAAGTGCAGGAGTAGACGATTTCAGACGATTTCATCAGTTGACGGTTAGAAATGCACTCCGTAGCCCCTCTACTCCCGTTGCCGCTTTACAATAGAAAAACACTCCACACCCTAGGACATTGATTCAAACAGAGACGCTTGAGTTGTTGGAATGGTCACGGCTTTGCCAGCACCTTTCAACGTTTGCTGCTACAAAATTGGGCGCGATCGCGGCACGACAGTTAAAAATTCCGACTCATTTAGAGGAAGCG
>JBBSCL010000710.1:0-2207 GCA_038250345.1 Leptolyngbyales cyanobacterium | reverse complement strand
TTGCTGTCCAGTGTGACGGTGCTAATTGGGCTGGGTGGACTGGGTTGGGTGTTAGGCGCACAGATCACGTCGCCTGAGTATGCGGTGATAGGCGCAACCGTTCTCGCCTGGTCAACGTTGGCAGGAGCAGTATTGCAGTGGTTAGTGCAGCTTCCGGTGCAGTGGAAAAAAGGTCTGGGTGGGTTTCGCCCCCGGTTCGATTTTCGCCGACCCGAAGTGCAGGATGTCCTCAAAATTATGGGTCCCGCCACTTTTTCTTCTGGGATGCTGCAAATTAACGTATGGACGGATATGTTCTTTGCATCCTTTTTGCCCAATGCAGAGGCGGCAGTTTCCGCTATGGGCTATGCGGGTTTGCTGGCAATGACTCCCTTAGGGATTTTATCCAATATGATTTTGGTGCCGCTGATGCCAGTGTTTTCGCGACTGGCAGATCCGGAAAACTGGGCTGAGCTAAAACAACGGATTCGTCAGGGTTTGATGATGACCGCGATCGCCATGTTGCCCCTCAGCGCTTTAATGATGGCGCTAGCTTTGCCCATCGTGCGCGTGGTTTATGAACGGTATGCCTTTGACTTAGAAGCCTCTTACCTAACGGCATCCATTCTCGTCGCCTATTCAGTCGGGATGTTTGTCTATCTAGGGCGCGATGTGCTGGTGCGGGTGTTCTATGGGCTAGGCGATGCTGATACACCGTTTCGGATTAGCATTGTGAATATTTTTCTCAACGCAGTCCTCGACTTTTTTCTGATTAGACCGTTTGGCGCACCGGGCTTGATCTTGGCAACGGTTGGAGTCCATGTGGTTTCGATGGTTGTAATGCTGTGGATTCTGAATCGGCGGCTGAATGGGTTGCCCTTGAAAGAGTGGAAGACCCCGATCGCCGGATTGGCAGCAGCTAGCGCGATCGCGGGGTTCACCGCTTGGGGCACTCTGCGCGGTTTGGAATCTCTCTGGGGCAACTCTGGACTATTGATTCTGCTTGCCCAACTCTGCATTGCCGGAGCCGCCGGACTGATCGTATACATTGGGCTTGCTCTGAAATTGCGCTTACCCGAAGTGGATGATTTTGGCGATCGCGTCCGGCAAAAGCTGGGTAGAAGTAGAGGTCAGTAACGCATTGTTCAGCCAGCGCTGCAAAATGGCAACTACAACTCCTCGATTGTCACTAACCCACCTTCTGTGAACTGAATTACAAGTTCTTGCTCACTCAGCAAGGCAGTTCCAATCAGGGGTCGCCGACCTGTGGCGAATATACGAACTTCTCGTTCTTCTCCATCCCAAAGAATGATTGCTTTGTGGACTGCCACTAAGACTTCGCTGTTGTCTGCGAGGTTAACAGGCAGATCGTAAAGAAACGGCAATCCCAGTAAGGTAACTGCTTCCGGCGGCAAACATAGATAGTCAGTAAAGCCCGTATCTATAACGAACTCAATCGGAAAAGTTGAGTTGCTTGGGAGGATAAACATCAACGTAACAATCGCGTGCCTGTCAGTCACAATACCGGAAATCACCTACTGACTCGCTCCATTACCCCACCCAGCGAAGCAGCCACATTGTAACCAATACAAATGCCGAAAAGCCGAGCATACGGATGTTTCGCACTCAGATTATGTGCCGCTTTTAGCCCCGTTTCATCAACTTCATAGTCACCTGTTTCAATATCAATGATGACCATCTTGCCAATGTTTCCTTCTACCTCTACTTGTTCGCGAATGCTGCTTTCATATAGCTGCTTTGCACGTCGGGCA
The DNA here is from genome assembly GCA_038250345.1 of Leptolyngbyales cyanobacterium. Taxonomy (GTDB): domain Bacteria; phylum Cyanobacteriota; class Cyanobacteriia; order Leptolyngbyales; family Leptolyngbyaceae; genus ULC077BIN1. The sequence goes on along the minus strand of JBBSCL010000710.1, from coordinate 456 downwards.
ACCTCTTCGCGGCTTAAAAGAATTGTTTGCATGAGTTAACTACGGGTGGATTATTTGGCAGGATAACAAGTTCAGCAAAGAGATGAAGTTTTAAATTTGACCTTGACATTCAAAACGCTGCCGATCGCCCTACATATTCCGCTGAAATTCTTCTAGTAAATCAATTAAGACAACCTGGCACTGCATGGGCAGCAAATCAATCAAAGGAACTTCTCGCTTGCCGCCGCCCAACTTAACTGGAATCGCTTGCAGTAGCTTTAGCACTTTCTCTTCCGAAAGCTCGTCATTTGCTAACAGTGGATAAAACTGCTCTGCCAGCACGGTATGTAGATTGGCATTGGAAAGATAAAGATGCCACTTTGCCACATCGATATAAACTTTTTCGCCAATTTCTGCGGCAAGGGAATCGATCGCTTGACTAGCCATAAATACACTCCTTAAAAAAAGAATTTAATA
>JBBSCL010000709.1:0-2215 GCA_038250345.1 Leptolyngbyales cyanobacterium | reverse complement strand
TGCGCTCTCGGATGGATGAATTGGTAATTGGCTGTGTCTGTGGATTAGTACGATTACGGGTTCAGTATGTCTAAAATCCAGTCACCGGAGGCTGGAAACAGATTCACCTGCTGATTTTTCTTATTTTTGAAGAGGTCTATTGAAGCAGTAATAGATTTAGCTTGTAGGGCAATCAGCGTTTGCAAGATTTTTTGCGATCGCTGCTGCCAAATGCATCAAACTGTGGCAAAATCACTGCCATGCTTCATCCTTTGCAACCTGGACAAATCATCACTAGCCCCGGCTGCCATTTTAGCTATCGGGTAGTTGGCGCTTGCTGTCGCCTGTTCGATCGCGAACAATTGCCTTGGCCCTGCTGTCGGTTACAGTGGCACAGCAAAGAACCCAGTTGGCGACGAATTGGGCGGCGATTAATTTTGGATATGGCAAGCCGCGCCCGTCCCACTTATAGCGTTGAAATGTTGGGGCAAGGACGCGATCGCACCGTATCAACTGACTCCTTGGAACCAATGATTTTGGTCTGTTATTGGGTCAAATTGCCGCAGCCGATGAATGAATGGTGGTATTCCGATCGCCTCAAACAAGATGTGTCGTTGTCGATTAAGCCACCTGCGCCAATAACTCGACTGGCAACCCGTTCTACTACGGTCAGCACCGCTGACGACACCAAAACAGCCGGATAAACCGCAGTTCCCCAATCTGGATGCAGCAAAATGTCACAGCCATCAATCGCCATCGTGGCATAGCCTAAGCAAGCTCTAACCACAGCCACATCATCGATCGATCGCCCCGATTGAGACAGCATGGGTAGACCCGTTTTAGGATCAAACAAATCGGCATGGTATCCGTGATCCTGTAGTTCTGTGACGATCGCGCCGCCTATTTGCAAAAAACGATCGCGCAATAAATGCTTTTGCGTTTCCGTTATCAGCGATCGCTCCATCAACCCACAATCTGCCTGCTGGAGCACAATCAACACAGACGCGATTGGACATGACCAATCGGGCAAGAGTTGATTGGCATACCGACAGATAAACTTACTAGGAAGATGAACTGAATAAAGCATCGAAAGGACACTATATAAAAAGACTATATAAAAAGAAGGACGCACTTTAATGCGTCCCTATAACCATATTATTAAAACGGGCGAGGAGGGATTCGAACCCCCGACACCGTGGTTCGTAGCCACGTGCTCTAGTCCACTGAGCTACACACCCTTATTAGCTTTGTCATAATAGCATATCCAATTCAAATGACGCAAAATTTTGTTTCCCCTACTGACGATTCCATCCCTGCTCTGACTCACCTAGATGAACAGGGGCAGGCGCAGATGGTGGATGTTTCTGGTAAAGCGCAAACCGTTCGAGAAGCCGTTGCGGTTGGGCGAGTGAGAATGCTACCCGAAACCCTAGGCGCGATCGCGACTGGCAACACTCCCAAAGGTGATGTGCTTGGAACGGCACGATTAGCAGGGATTATGGCAGCCAAACAAACTGCCAACCTGATTCCACTTTGCCATCCATTGCCGATTCACAAAGTAGACGTTCAGATTACGCCCGATCCTGGTCTACCCGGCTACAATATTCAAGCGATCGTCAAAATCAAAGCCGAAACAGGGGTTGAAATGGAAGCCCTCACCGCGGTTGCGATCGCTGCTCTTACCCTTTACGACATGGCAAAAGGAATAGAAAAATCAATCTCTATCGAAGATATTCACCTGCTCAGCAAAACAGGCGGTAAATCTGGCGACTATCGTCAAGGGGCATGAATTGCGATCGCCCCTAGTAAGTTGCAAATCCCAAGTTGTAAATCCCAATACATAGCCCCAAGCAGCACTGCTTGGGGCTACTGGTTAAGTAAACTGAACTTTAAGCACCTCGCCGAATGGGAATCACATTGAGGGTGTTCAGTTTCAGTAGGGTGGGCACTGCCCAAAACTTTTGCGGTGAAACGCCTTGAAAAATTGTGGGCAGTGCCCACCCTTGTATCTTCAAAGAGAGGCAACCCGACCCACCCTTGGTGTTCAAACACCGCTGGGTGCCTTATTTTAAGGAAGAGAGTGGTCAACCCGTTCCACCCCAGTGCTCGACACCGTTTTGTAGCCTTTGTAGCCCAGGATACCACGCTCTAGCCCAATGATGAGAACTCGAACTATCGCTAGAGGATGATAACCTCGTATTTGCAAGGTCGAGTGTTCAAAAGGTCAAATGTAACC
>JBBSCL010000708.1:0-2216 GCA_038250345.1 Leptolyngbyales cyanobacterium | reverse complement strand
CCAGAGCGCGAATCAGTTGATCGCCAGCGATCGCAGGCAGTTTTGGCATTAGATAACCACTTTCTGAATTCCAACAAATTCAGAAACTTCAGTTTCGCCACCTGCCTCAAGGCAAAGCTCAATTGCTTCTTTGATATTGATTAGCAATTCATCGATGGTTGCACCCTGGCTATAGCAGGCTTTAAGTTGCGGCACTTCGCCTACATAGTAGCCATCCTCATCGCGCTCAATCACCACATAAAATTCATGGCTTCCGTTTAGCACACTGTTCTCCTGCTTTTTTGCTAAGTTATTAGACCTGTTCCGCTATCTTAACTTCCCTCCTAATAACGTTTTGAGTTTTGTAAGTCCTTCTCTTCGAGACGCTGCGCGAACGGACTGGCTTTGCTAACGTGTAGCGTCTCCGTAGCTTCTGCTTCCCGTAGGGTAGGAGATATTTTGTTAGCGTCAGCGGCGCTTTGCGCTTTTGAGTTGTAAGACAAAGATGCATTGCCGTTATCCATAGAACATTCGCTAATACGACAGCCAAGGTCAATCTTTGCTTCATCCGACTATTGCTCAAACGGCTAGCGGTAAATTTAGATGCCAAATGGGTTCTATAGCAATTGCCTTGTGATATGTGATGACGCACTAAACCACAAATACAACCGATGACGACATCATACTTTTGCGATCACAACCAGCCCACCCTTCATCATATCTACTAGCGACTCATTACAATAAGAGAAGCTTTTCCTGGATGGAGTTAGGTTGCTGATGACTAGCCTGTTATTCAAATCCGAACAGATGTCATTGCCGATTGATCTTTCTTCGCTGACACCAAGGTCAAAGATGAGCGATCAGCAATTCTATGATTTTTGTCAAACAAATCCCGACTTGCGAATCGAGCGGAGTGCTAATGGAGAAATTATCATTATGCCCCCAGCATTTGCTGATACTGGAAACCGCAACGGCAGAATCTTCGGACAACTTTTTATCTGGGCTGAGGCGGATGCGACTGGAGAAGCTTTTGATTCCAGTTCAGGCTTTACCTTACCCAATGGCGCAATTCGCTCCCCGGATGCATCGTGGATTCTGTGCGATCGCTGGAATTCTCTAACATCGGAACAACAGGCATCTTTTGCACCGATCGCGCCTGATTTTGTTGTGGAATTACGGTCTAGTAGCGATACGTTGGTGAGCTTAAAGGAAAAGATGGAGGAATATGTGGTAAGTGGGGTGAGGTTGGGATTGTTGATCGATCGCAAGAATTGTCAAGTTCATGTTTATCGACCCAATCGGCTGCCAGAGATTTTGGACAATCCTGTATCTGTCAGTTGCGAACCTGAGATGCCAATGTTTGCGCTCAAAATGGCAAGGATTTGGTAATCATCGGTTGAAATTTGTATTGAATTGATAGGTTTGCCTGGGCTGTTGCAGTCTTATTCATGCGGCTTTCGCTAGTTCAAGTTCTCGTACCGCATCTTCCGGAGTTTCCCCAAAGGCAGAGCAAAACTTCTGTCTTTATTTAGTTGCTCCACTGGATGTAGGGTAGTTGGGCAGCGATCGCCCGAACTTGGGTAGCTTGTGCCACTAACTGTCCGCAGGCATCCCAGGTGCCTGATACCAGCATCGAACGAGTGCCTTCATTCATCGTGATGGGTGCCGAAAAATCATCACAGACTACTTGACAGGTTTCCAAATCTAAAGTAACGGTCACCTGAGGATTTGCCGCGATCGCATTTTGCAACGTTTTCACCACATCCGCCGCCGCTGTAACGCAAGGCATTCCCATCGCCAAGCAGTTTCCCAAAAAAATCTCGGCAAAGCTTTCACCCACGATCGCCTGAATGCCCCACTTTGCGATCGCTTGGGGTGCGTGTTCTCGCGAAGAGCCACAGCCAAAGTTGCCGTTTACTACCAGCACCTCTGCCCCTTGGTACTGCGGCAAATCAAACGGATGTTCTCCATTTAGCTGAGTGCGATCGTCTGCAAAAGCGTGTTGCCCCAATCCATCAAAGGTGACACAGCGCAAAAACCGCGCCGGAATGATGCGATCGGTATCAATATCATTGCCTAATAGCGGAATGCCGCGACCCGTAACCGATTTCACTTCACTCATAGGTTATCCAATCTGACTCGTCTGCTTATTTTCGCACTGAATCTAGCAAGAATCGAAATCTCATCGTGTACAAAAGCTAAATCTGTCTTTGTGTAGATGAATAAAAGCGGCTTTT
>JBBSCL010000707.1:0-2222 GCA_038250345.1 Leptolyngbyales cyanobacterium | reverse complement strand
GTCTCTTCAAAGACTTACTCTCCACTTTTTTCGTCGAGTTTTTAGAGCTATTCATCCCAGAACTTGCTGACACCATTGAACGTGACTCGATCCGTTTTCTGCAACAGGAGTATTTTGTAGACATTTAGTTACAAGAAGATTAATAGGCGCGATCGCAAAGAAAAAATCTCTAGCAAATTTTATGCTTTTTCAGCGGCTGATCGGCACCTTCAGCCAATTAGAAAGCTCATAGGTCAGCCAATCCAGTTCAGGTTTAGTCAAAGATGGCGCACCCTTGAGTTCATATTTTTGAGCATCCGCCCAAATGATCAAAGTAGCCTCTCCATCTGCCGATTGCGAACATCCCAACTTGGTGATGTCTTTGCGGGGTGAAGTTTGCGATCGCCCGGTTTGAATGCCCAATCGTTTCTGCGTCAGGGAAATTTGCTGCTGGTCAATTTGAAGCTGGAGTTGCCCCATACGGGCAGGCAAAATGACTTCTAAAAAGGTGGGTTCCTTCGTCAGCGTAATTTTGGTATCAGCGGGTTTTCGGGCTGGGGTGATTTTGGCGGGTGCTGCCTCAGCCTGTCGTCCGTGATCCAATGCATGAAGGGCTTCCTGGGTTGACTTTACCCGTCGATCCAAATTGGGTTCATACAACCAGCCGAGCCAATCGGCAAACTCTGGGCTAATGTTTGGCAGTTTGGCATAGTCGATTTTGGTGCCCACACGCGGCAAACTGGAGGGATGGGTGCCGGTGACCAACGCGACCAACGTTGCACCCAAGCTAAATAAATCAGACGCGGGAATGGCTCTGCCGCTGAACTGTTCAGGTGCCATGTAGCCATAGGTGCCCACTACCGTAAAGGCGGTGTTCTCATTGCCAGATACGCGCTTGACCGAGCCAAAATCAATCAGATAAAGCTGACGATTGGCAAGCAACACGTTGCTCGGTTTCAGATCGCGGTGGATGATAGGGGGTTGCCGTCCGTGCAGGTAGCTCAGAATTCCCAACAAGGCTTTGGCAATTTGTTTGGTTTCTACTTCGGTAAACAATCGCCCCTGCTGCAAGCATTGCTCTAGAGATTTGCCTTCCACGTAGGTTTCAATTAGCGCCAGCGCTTTGGCGTTGGGTAGCTCGTGTTCAAAGTAGCCCAAGTAGGATGGGATAGACGGGTGAGAGAGGGATTTTAGGATTTCAACTTCGCGCTCAAATAGCTTCAGGTCATCCCATTGCAGTTGCTCATCGATAAATAGCAGCTTGAGGACAACCAATTCCTGGGTCTGAAGATCGCGGGCAAGCAGTGTCCAGCGCCCGGTTTGTTTGCCTATCTGCCGCTCGACCTGGTAGCGATCGCCCAAAATTTGACCCGCCATGTCTTCCTCTCCAGCGCCTATAGCTTCTTATCTAACTCTGATTTTTGTCCTAAGACAAACAGAGATCTTCGTAATGAAAGATTTTATTCTAGTCGAGATTGTGGATGCGATCGGCTTCTCGCCAGCCTGAAAGCAACGCCCCATGAACCGTTGCGGCATATTGTCGGGATGTCGCTTCTCCTGCAAAAAAGAGGCGATCGCCCACGGGTTCCGCCAACATATCGTAATCTTCATCGGTGGCATGGGTTGCCAAGAAGGAGTAAGCGCCGTGCGTAAACGGGTCAGCACCCCAGCGAGTAATGGCGTAATCGGTCGGATCGGGCACCTTTGCGCCATAAATGGTTCGCAGAGTTTGCATCGCGGCTGCCACAATTTTCTCATCCGACCAGTCTTCTAATGCTTTGGCGTAGCTACCCGCATTAAACCCAACCAGAATTGGCTTTCCGGTGATGGGATGAAGATTAAAAAACTCAACCCATTCACCCTTTTTTTTGGGAATGTAGCCAATCACCTCTGCCGACTTCTCCCAAAACACCTTGGAAAAGCGCAATACGACTTTATTCAATACACCCACACCCAAGCGGTGGATTGCCTGTTGCTTAACATCCGGCAGGGCTGGAGAAAACGTAACGGAACCTGCCTTTAACACTCCCAGCGGCACTGTGACGATCGCATAATCCGCTTGAAAGGCGGCATCGCCACACTGCACCCGCACACCTGTTTGCTCATATTCCACCGTTTGCACACAATGCTCTAGCCGAATATCTAAATCCTTTGCCACGGCGGTCACAAGCTGATCGTAGCCCTGGGGAAACAGGCAATCTTCGCCGTCAAATTCTTCGCCTTCATCCCAGTAGGAGGCAGAG
>JBBSCL010000706.1:0-2234 GCA_038250345.1 Leptolyngbyales cyanobacterium | reverse complement strand
TCAGGATTTGCGCCCCATCTCAACAAAAACCGATAGAGTAAAGGAATGTAAATCCTTTTCAAAATAAGCTTCATCTCCCATGCGCGTAATTTTGATGACTGGTAAAGGCGGAGTTGGTAAAACCTCCGTGGCAGCGGCAACGGGCTTGCGTTGTGCAGAACTGGGCTACAAAACCCTGGTGCTAAGTACCGATCCGGCTCACTCCCTTGCCGATAGTTTTGACATGGAGTTAGAACACGCGCCTCGGCTGATTAAGCCCAACCTGTGGGGTGCAGAGTTAGATGCGTTGATGGAGTTGGAAGGCAACTGGGGAGCCGTGAAGCGCTACATTACCCAAGTGCTCCAGGCGCGTGGCTTAGAAGGGGTAGAAGCCGAGGAACTTGCCATTCTGCCAGGAATGGACGAAATTTTTAGCCTAGTGCGGATGAAACGGCACTATGACGAAGGCGAGTACGATGTGCTAATCATTGACTCGGCTCCGACGGGCACAGCACTGCGATTGTTGAGTTTGCCGGAAGTGGCAGGCTGGTATATGCGGAAGTTTTATAAGCCTTTGCAAGCCATATCTGTGGCGCTTAGACCTTTGGTAGAGCCAATCTTTCGCCCGATCGCCGGGTTCTCTTTGCCCAATAGAGAAGTGATGGATGCACCCTTCGAGTTCTACGAACAAATTGAGGCGTTGGAAAAGGTCTTAACCGACAACACTAAAACCTCAGTTCGTCTTATCACCAATCCCGAAAAAATGGTGATCAAAGAATCTCTCCGGGCACATGCCTACCTCTGCCTCTATAACGTGGCGACCGATATGGTAGTGGCAAACCGCATTATTCCTGATGAAGTCACTGACCCCTTCTTCAAGCGTTGGAAAGAGAACCAGCAGCAGTATCGCCAGGAAATTCACGATAATTTTCACCCTTTACCCGTCAAAGAAGTGCCGCTTTATTCTGAAGAAATGTGCGGCATGGAAGCGCTGGAGCGACTAAAAGAAACTTTGTATGCTGACGAAGATCCGGCTCAGGTTTACTACAAAGAAACGACGCTGCGAGTCGTGCAAGAAGCTAACCAGTACAGCTTAGAAGTCTATCTGCCAGGAATTGCTAAAGACAAGGTGGAGTTGAGTAAAACTGGAGATGAGTTGAATATTCGGATTGGTAACCATCGCCGGAACTTGGTGTTACCACAGGCATTGGCGGCATTGCAGCCTTCTGGAGCAAAGATGGATGAGGATTATTTGAAGATTAAGTTTTCAACTTTAGGACGTTAGGCTACTCAGGGCGAAGTTGTTGGAGTAGCCACGTCCGGGCTTCAGTTAACCCGGACGTTTTGCCACGCTTGAGAATTTCTTCTAGTTGCTCGATCGCTAGCCCCGATACTACTTGTGAGGTGCGAATACGGCGGCTGCCCTGATTGGCGATCGCAAACGCCAAAATTTCACAGGTTTGGACATTTACAACCCAGTACTCTTGTACGCCCACTTCTTCGTATAGCAAACGCTTTTCACCTTGATCATCTTTCAAGGTTGTGTCGGCAATTTCTATTACTAAGTCAGGTACAGGATAAAGATTTAGATCAACAATTCCAGTTCCCCAAGGAATAATTTCTGCGTTATCGCCACTGTAGTAGGACAAGGCTGGCTGAAATTCTTCTATGCCCGTTCTCTGGTAGCTGCAATTGTCGTTTTCAGTTAGAGCAATTCCATTAAGGGTAGAAAACAAGCTAATGGCAAACAGGATTAATGCATGAACTCTGGAATGGTCTGCACCAATGGGCATTGTTTCAATCCTCATTTTGCCAGCGTGATAGTAGCAGCGATATTTATCAGCGGCAGGAGTCTCGATCGCTTGGGCATATTCATCCCAGGTTGTGATCAACCAGGTGTCAGTTTCAAGTTGATTCAGCGTTGAGGTCATTAAAGTTTGTCCTCAAATTAAAGCTTCTTGTGATTTTACCTTAGCATTTCTGTTCTAGTGCGCTGAGTCTTGCTTCCCAAACACCGTCGACCCGATCGCCGCCACAGTCACCAACGCGATCGCAATTAATGAGCGCACCTCTAGGGTTTCCCGCAGAAACAGTAGACCCACCAGAGCCGCGATCGCAGGTTCAATGCTTATCAGCACTCCAAAAACGCGGGGCGACATCCGCCGCAACGCCGCAAACTCCAATGAATAGCGCCGCCATGCCTTTGCAGAGGAATGCAACGCCGGAGGAGCCGAGCGCATCAAATAAGGTTTTAG
>JBBSCL010000705.1:0-2237 GCA_038250345.1 Leptolyngbyales cyanobacterium | reverse complement strand
GATACCGACTATCGGATTAAGCGCGGATTGGCTCACCTCCTCAGCGCTGATGCCTGTTGATAACACTACCCCTTGAACGATTGCGCTTACTGTATCTTAAAAATTCTCTGTCAAAGGACGATTGTCAAAGGACGATCGCGCTTTTAATTCCCAATTCTATTGACTTAGATTACTCCGCTTCCCCAATTAGCGTAAACGCTGCCCAATCGAGGGGTCGGGGATAGGTTTTCATCGTTTCTAGCATTGCCTGCCGCAAGGCTTTAGCTTTATCGGGCTGCCGCTGCAAGGCTTGGTAAAACGACACCATCAAATTTGCCGTAGACGCATCGGAAACTGCCCACAGGCTAACCACTACACTAGAAACGCCAGCAGAAATAAACGCACGAGATAGACCGACTACACCATCGCCCGTGATTCTGCCGCGCCCGGTATCGCAAGCACTCAGCACCACTAGGTCTGCTTTGAGGCGCAAATCCAAAATCTCATTGGAGGTTAGCAAACCATCGTTGCCGGGGTCAGAGGCGAGAGTGAGCCTGCCTTGGGAGGGAGCTAAGGCGATCGCCCCTGGAATGCCCACATCTCCTAAATCTTGACCATACTCCAGTAATCCATGAGTCGCCAGATGCACCCGTTTCGCCTGGGGTAATTCTTGAACAATTTGGCGTTCAGTCGCTTGACTGCCAATCAGCGCTTTCGTTTTGAGTAACCCTGCAATCTGTTGGGCTTCTTCTTCTGAGGAAGGTAGGGGCGACAGGGCTTCGGTGCCCACGATCGGCATCGTAGGATTGCCCACGATCAGCGATCGCGAAATCGTTTGATCTTTTTGCTGCGCTAATCGCTGTTTGCGGGTCAGATCGAGGATTTGAATCGCAGGAGCAGTGATCAAGGTGTGCTGCTCAATCAAGTAGGTGCCGTCTGCTGTTTGCAATGCGGGAAAGGGCACCAGAAATAAGGATTCTTGGGGGATGAAGACAATCCGAGCGTTTGGGTTAGTAGGCAGCAGATCGGCGATCGGCTGAATCAGCAGTTGATGGAGCCTCTGCATCGCTGGATTGCGCGATCGCCTTGGAGCATTGGCAGCGTTAGCGGAGCCTCTCGGAACGAGAATCGCGCCAGTTTGCTCGGAGGGAGTTTTTTGAGTGATGTTCAGTAGCCGATTACAGTTCGCAGTGGGATAAAGACACTGGCGGCTAATGCTAACCAATTGAGTCAAGCTGAGGTTCTGTGACCAAAGCGGCTTCAAATCGACCCGGCGAAACGCCACTTGCCCTGATGGGTTCACCACCCAAATCAACAACTCCGATTCACGGGCGCGTTGTTTGCCGCGAAATTTGAAGTCATCATCAGGCACGATCGCGTATTCCACTAGCGTTGCATTTTGCTGACGGGCAACCGCTTTAATTTTGGCGATAGTAAACGGGGCGGAAGGAGTAGGGAAGAGTTTTGAGTTTTGAGTTTTGAGTTTTGAGTTTTGAGTTTTGAGGGGTTTTAGTTGCGTTCTTCTCTGTTCGCTATTCCCTATTCCCTGTTCCCTGTTCCCTACTCCCTGCCTTCTCGTCAGCAATTCCACAAATGCTCGTGCCCGTCCCTGTTCAGCGACTTCTAGGGCAGCTTCATATTTTTTTGCGGCAATGAGGACTTGCTGCAACAGGCTGTAGGTGTGCACTTGAGTATCAAAAATAGAAACGCGGTACAGATCGCTGAGTCCAGGACGGAGGGCATCAAGTTGAGTCACGGCGGTTCGCAAGGTGGCTTCGGCTTCGGTCAATTTGCCTGCGCCAAAGAGGGCATGTGCCAGGTTGTTTAACGCGGTGCCTGTGGCTGCTGGATCGTTCAGCGATCGCCCGATTTTCAGGCTTTGACGATGATGGGCGATCGCTTTAGGAAAGTCTTTTAAGTCTTCATAGGCAAGTCCCAGACTGCCTAAAGCTTCTCCAGCTAAATGACGATTGTTGAGTTGCTGGGCGATCGCTAAACTTTGTTGATAGTAGCCAATGGCATCATCGCGCTTCCCTAAGCTGTGCTGAGTAGAACCTAGGTTAATCAGGGTGCTAGCTTCTCCAGCCCGATTTTTGATAGCTCGATGAATTGCCAAACTTTTCTGAAAGGTGGCGATCGCCGCTTCATCCTTGCCCTGGTTGGCGTAAACCGCTCCCAGATTACTCAGAGCGATTGCGGTTCCGGTGCGATCGCCTGATTCCTCTGCCAGTTTCAGGCTTTGCTGATAGGCGATCGCG
>JBBSCL010000704.1:0-2250 GCA_038250345.1 Leptolyngbyales cyanobacterium | reverse complement strand
GCCAGGGAATTGCTTGAATAATCGGTAAAAAATTGAATCTCGCCGCATTCTAGAAATTAGAAACTTCTCAAACGATTGTAAAAGGCATAGGCGATCGCTACTGACCAAAAAGTGTATGCATTTCATCACGAGTGACAGATCGGTTTCCTTGAACCTGAACTGGATTGCGCCTTAATTCGGCGACCATTCCTGTCTGTGAAATTTTCTTTTTAGGCTGCTTTGAAACAACAACCGTCACGATTTCTCCATGAAGCAGTTCCTGTTTGTATGCTTCAGGAACAGCGATCGCACCATTTTCAACCCTGGCTTGAAACTCAACTGCACTCATCGCCGCCTCCAGATAATTTAGCCTTAACGCTACCAATTTATTTTCCTATCCCTCGCCTCTCGCCCCTTGCCCCTCGCCTTTCTCTAGCGACATCGCCGCAAGGTGCTCTTGCAGCAGCCGATGGATGAAGCGATCGCGCCCACTGACCCGTTGGAGAAAGAGGCGATCGCGACAACTGCTCTGATTCTGAACCATCCAATTTCATAACAGAGCGTTTACACAGCATTTGGATCAATCACTATAATTTCTACAAACCTTTGAAAATCTTGAATATTGAAGGTCAAAATGTGGCTGATCTCATGGATCGCCATTGCAGCTACCAGACGAGCATCATGAGCTTGCTTACCCAAAACCTGGTATTTTTGAACCAGATTTTCCCACGTAGAGAACAGTTCGAGGCGATCGTCTAAAAGTGTAAAAAGTACCTTCAATCTTTGAGTTTCCCGAATCGCGTCCTCAACCGTTAGCCCTAAACCATTACTGCTGATCGGTCGAGTAGCGACAACCCAAAACTCAATAATATTTTGAGGCGCGATGTGGAGTTCCAGACCCTGCTGCTTGAGCGTGACGACTGATCGCCGTGCGATCGCATTCATCGGACTATTCGTTTCCGCGAGACGCAGCAAGATGTTGGTATCCACGAGGCAACTCGTCATCTTTGCTCATCTTCTCTGGTGTAAATATTTTCTCGATCGATCGCTGCATCTGATAGCAAGGGCTTTTCAGCAAACGCTGGACTCTCGGTAAACGATGAGAGCAGTGTTTCCCATTCCTCGTAGGACAGTGGCGGGTGAGTCGGGTGACTCGCACTTTGTTGAGATAGTCGAGCCTCAACCAGTTGTTCCAGGAAAGTCTCTACGGCTAACCCTGCCGCCGCCGCCTGAGCCAGCAACTTTTGCTCGGTTTCCGGTTTAAGTTTTAAGGTAATTGTCATTCTTGCTGACTCTGCTGCCGTTTGTTCTAGTGTATCTTTTCACGATTCACGATTCACTCCCGCTCCAACGGCATGGCAGCAAAATGCTCTTGCAGCAGCCGATGGATAAAGCGATCGCGCCCACCGACCCGCTGAGGAAAAAGGCGATCGCGACAAAAGCGGCTTGGCATATGAGAAAATTCCCAGGCAAACTAAAAACCAGTATGGATGGATATCGAAGAAATCATAGCGGCAATCAATGCAGGTACGGTAATTCCATCCCGCCATAGTTTGAGAGAAGCGACAGCCGATAATCTCGTTATTGGCGAAGTTTATTTATCCGTTGTAGAGAGGGGCGAGGTGATTGAAGACTATCCTGATGCCTACCTTATGCCTGCCTGTTTAATTTTGGGATTCAACACTGTAGAGGAGCCAATCCATTCAGTCTGGGGATACGATGAAGTGAGTCAAGTAGCCAGATTGATCACAGTTTATCGTCCCAACCTAAACCGCTGGATTAATTGGAGGATCAGAAAATGACGTTGGAACAACTGCAACAATGGGCACAGGCTCAAATTAACAATACTGCCCAGCCTGAAGTTCGACCCGATATTGGAGTGACTGTTTTACAGCTAGTAGAAGAACTGGAACGATTGCAGAGTTATGTTAGAGAGTTAGAAGCGAACAAAGTTGCGCCCCTTTTATCCAAGCCTTAACGAACCTGCACTGCTTTCTTCTTTACTCCCGCTCCAATGGCATGGCAGCAAAATGCTCTTGCAGCAGCCGATGGATAAAGCGATCGCGCCCACCGACCCGCTGATGAAAGGGGCGATCGCCGTACCGAATTACTTGAAGGGATTCACAATTTCAAGGCGATCGCTCACAATCAAACCACTCTGCATGTCTTCGGAATACAAAATCTCGGCATTTGCAGATAAAGCACTGGCAACAATCAAACCATCCCAAAAAGAAAACCCATAAGCATCTTGGGCTACGCATAATCGCTCAT
>JBBSCL010000703.1:0-2255 GCA_038250345.1 Leptolyngbyales cyanobacterium | reverse complement strand
CCCTCTAGCACCTCCAAAGGCGGTTCCTTTCCATACCCGCCCGGTCACCAGTTGAAATGGTCGCGTGCTAATTTCGGCTCCCGCTTCAGCCACGCCCACAATCACACTCACGCCCCATCCTTTATGGCAGCATTCCAACGCTTGGCGCATCAGGTTGACATTGCCAATGCACTCAAAGCTATAGTCTGCGCCGCCATCGGTGAGTTCTACTAAATGGGCAACCAAATCGCCTTCGATCTCTTTAGGATTGACGAAGTGAGTCAGTCCTAGCTTTTCTGCCAGCGCTTTCTTACTCGGATTGATATCGACCCCAATAATCTTATTTGCCCCGACCATACGGCATCCTTGAATCACGTTTAAGCCAATGCCGCCTAAGCCAAACACCACTACATTTGCGCCTGCTTCTACTTTGGCAGTGTTAATCACGGCTCCAATGCCCGTTGTCACCCCACAGCCGATGTAGCAAACTTTGTCAAAGGGCGCGTCTTCTCGAATTTTGGCAAGGGCAATTTCGGGTAGCACGGTGTAGTTTGCAAAGGTAGAGGTGCCCATGTAGTGGTGAATTGGGCGACCGTTTTTAGAAAAGCGGCTAGAACCATCGGGCATGACTCCTTTTCCTTGGGTGACCCGAATTGCCTGACACAAGTTAGTTTTCTGACTAAGGCAATAGGCACAGTTGCGGCATTCAGGCGTGTAGAGCGGGATGACGTGATCACCGGGTTTGAGGCTGGTTACGCCCGATCCTACTTCTACAACTACTCCGGCTCCTTCATGCCCTAAAATGGCGGGAAATAAGCCTTCTGGGTCTTTGCCAGACAGGGTGTAAGCGTCGGTGTGGCAAACTCCGGTTGCTTTGATTTCAACTAACACTTCCCCAGCTTTGGGTCCTTCTAAGTGAATAGTTTCTACAACAAGCGGCTTTCCCGGTTCGTAGGCAACGGCAGCTTTAACATCCATCTCTTTTCCTTCGATCGCACTCTAGGCGTAGCTGCTCAATTATGTCGTGTATTTTTGGCGATCGCTGTTTTTAAGGCTAAAACTAACTGCCAAAACGTGAAAGTTAGCCGCTTAAACCTGTGTAACAACTGGATATACAGACAAATAGACTAATATCTAATAATCTTAATTATCCGATCTATCTACTGCGATTGGGTTCATTTTGAAACGGCTGAAGTATAATCGCTGCAAGCTATTCGATACCCTACGAGGTTTTTTATGAACAAAAGTGAGTTAGTTGACGCGATCGCGGAAAAAGCAGAAATGACCAAGAAAGACGCTGATGCGGTTTTGAGTGCGGTGATTGATGCCATTATGGAATCGGTTGCTGAAGGGGAAAAGGTTACCCTGGTTGGCTTTGGCACTTTTGAAGCACGTCAACGACAAGCCAGAGAAGGACGCAACCCCAGCACGGGTAAACCGATTAAAATTCCAGCAACGACCGTTCCAGCGTTTTCCGCAGGTAAATCTTTTAAGGAAAGGGTTGCACCTCCCAAAGAAGAAAAGAAAGCGGCTAAATCCACAGCCAAGAAAAAATAAATCAATTCCAAGCAAGGGATCGGCTGAGGGCGACTGCTTAATTAAGCAAATTATTAGGACGAACAGTGCCCTTAAGATCCCTAAATTCGTCCAACTAGCTTAATCGTTCCATCCGCAGTTGTATTCAGCACAATCAATTCTCCCTGTTGGGGAAAGATGTTTATCAGTGCTGTAATATTCACTTGGTGAGTCACTAAGATGCTCACTCCCTTGTGGCTAGAGTTTGTTTTAATCCATTGGCGAACCATTGCAGTTTGTTTTGGCTCTCGATTGGAGTTTTGAAAAAATGAATTGAGGGTGGGGAAGGGTTGCACTGTGCCTAAGTTTAGCAGCCGAGCCGTATCGAGACAGCGACACCATTGACTTGAAAGAATTTTCGCAATTGGGATGGCGCGATCGCGTAATGCCCGACCCATTTTTCTGGCTTGCGATCGCCCTGCGGCTGATAGATTACGCTGGGTTGAGCAATCGCTTAACTGGAAGTTAGCAGGATCGCCCGTTCCCGGCGCTGCGGCATGGCGCATCAACACAACGTAGCCCGGTTTTCCCTGTTGCAAAAGCTTCCAAGTCGCCTCACTGTTGCTGGATTGGGCGATCGCACTTATGGCTAAGGCTGTTAGCGCCATGAGTGTAACAGTACAAGCAAGCGCGATCGCCCTCACTCTATTCATTTCTAGCCTTTGTATTTGACTGAGCAACCATAGGGTTGAGTCACGGCT
>JBBSCL010000702.1:0-2261 GCA_038250345.1 Leptolyngbyales cyanobacterium | reverse complement strand
TGGATAACAAAAAGCGTGGCTTTAAGCCGATTACCAGCAAGACGTTAGGACCATCCGCCAAAGTGGGTAGCGTCTCAAGATCAAACCACGACTTGGAAATAGTCTGTCGGATACGAGTAATCAAGTCAGGGCGATCGGGGTTCTTCGGTTGAAAGTAAGTAAGCCCCTTGTTTTGAATTGGATATAAAAAGTTAACCTTACAAAGCCCTGCCAGGGTATCTTCTAGACTATAACTGACTGACCAGCCAACATGATTATGGTTCGCGTGAAGTTCTATTAAAACGAACAGGTTCATACAGTAACAAGAAAGATAGATGCAGACGAATCCTCAAGTGCTTAAAACTATCTGATTAATCTTGAGATACCTGATGGGCAATCAGGAAAGTCGCACATCGCGTGGAACCATCATATCTCTTGAGGAACTGCGACTTTTGTCACGTAGTAGCATAGAAAAACAGTCGCTCATGGGATGATTTGCCCCAAGCCAAGCTGCGATTAATGTCACAGGAGCGATCGCCCATGACAGGTGTTGTCAATCCACTAACCCTCACCCTTGAGGAGTTTCTGCAACAACCAGAAACAAAGCCAGCCAGTGAATTTGTTGACGGTCGAGTAGAGCAAAAACCGATGCCCTAGGGAAAGCACTCCCGTCTGCAACTCAGATTTTGTGATCAGGTTAATGAAGTCGCAGAGGCTCCACAGATCGCGATGGCATTCCCAGAACTGCGGTGTACATACCCTGCGGGAAGCCGCAGCAGCGTCTATGGCGGTAGGTCGATCGTGTCCGATGCTGCCGTCTTCCGATGGCAACGGATTCCGTTTGATGCCAATGGCGAAGTTGCCAATGCCTTTGGCACCTATCCGGACTGGACAGTTGAAATTCTTTCTCCTGATCAAACGACAACCAAGGTGGTTCGTAATATTTTGCACTGCCTGAAGCAGGGTTCCCAGTTGGGTTGGTTGGTTGATCCAGAGGAACGGGTGATTTTGGTGTTTCACCCGGAGCCGCTACCCACTGAATTTGTCGGCGATGAGGTACTCCCAGTTTTACCTGGTTTGGCGTTGGCTCTCACTGTGAATGATATGTTTGCCTGGTTGAAAGGAAGACAGCAAGGCTAGAAGCTGATTTGAGGCAGACTTGAAATTCAAGGTGGAGCGGTTGGCAAGAGGGGTGTAATCAGTTGGAGGAGTTCTGGGATATCTTGCTGGATAGTGTTCCAAACAACATCAAGTTTGACGCGATCGTATTGATGAATCACTTTATCGCGCATTCCAGCGATGTCTGACCAGGGAATGTCGGGATGTTGGCTGCGGAAAGCTGGCGATAGACGTTTGACGGCTTCACCGATGACCGCAATGTGGTACAGGATAGCCGCCTGAGTTCTGGTATCTGCTGCCAGTTGCGCTTCATCCATCCCCTGACTAAAGTCCAGGATTTGTTGTGCATAGCGAGCCATATCCAGCAAGGTTGCATCATCACGCTGCATAGATAATCTGAGCCGTTTGGAGAATTTCGTTGCGTCGTAGCCAGTTAGGACTTTCCTGGATGGCAGCTTTTTCGATCAGATCCACTGGGCGATCGAGCATCTGGGAAAGTTCTCGCTCCATGCGGACATGGGCGAGTAAGCCCCAGTGGGCTATGGGCGCAAAGGTGACTAATAAATCAATATCGCTATCAGGACGGAAATCATCCCGCAAGATGGAACCGAAGAGGGCGAGTTCAGTGATCTGCCACCGTTGGCAGAAGTCTATCAGGCGATCGCGGGGTAGTTCTGGGAGCATGATTTATCTCTCCTTAACGTCGTCGTGTGGTGCGTTTGGGTGGTTCTCAGGCACGAATTTGGTCGAGGGTTTGGTTGAGATAGCGGTCTTCTTCCTGGAAAAACTCTATAACCAACGTACCTGAAAAGCACAACATTAAGAGGTATTAGGATTATCTGTCGCAAATGCCTCCAACATCCCGATCTCATTGCCTCCAGGACTTGCTGCGATCGCGCCTGCGGCAAAAAGGCAGCATAGAAGGGACAGAGCGTATGGTGCTGAATTAACGCCTCAACCGTAATATGCGAAATCAGTGAGAGCTTTATAGCCAAAGCGTCTAAATTGCAGAGACGATCAGCAGTGGCGATCGCCCTTGCAATTTGGCTTATCGAAGGCTGAAACGAAATAACGACTGAAACAAATGCTGTGCCGAAGGAGAAGCATGGTTAGTGGAACCATTCTGATTGCAAGCCAATGTTTTGAGCATACAGGGGGCGATC
>JBBSCL010000701.1:0-2262 GCA_038250345.1 Leptolyngbyales cyanobacterium | reverse complement strand
TCTGCAATTAGGGGTTCATCACTTTCATCGGCGATCGTTGCAACAATGGTAATGGCACGAGATAGCTCACCGGGAGACAGATCCGCGATCGAGCGATTAGTGACGACCACCACCTCATTATTCATAATGCTAAACCGTGCTTCTAGAGTGTCAGACCAATTTTTTTCTAGAAGCTGACGCATCAACTTTGGCTCATCCTTAGCAGGCAGTTTTAGCACCGCCGCCCACACCATCAGCGTGTCTTCTTCCAACAAACCCGTAAGCTGGACAAACACCTCGACAGTGCCATACTTAAATTTCCAAAGATGCCCCTCTTCGGTGCGGTTAACCATCGCCGTTTGCCCACTATCCAGGCTAGCAATCACCGTTTCAATCACTTCTACCAAGCTGCTAGATGCATTCTCAACTTGGTTTGTTGACTCATCACTGGAAACTGTTTGAACCATAGGAATTTTTGGGAGATTTATTTGGGAGATTTAGGTGAAACATTTCAAAACTGAGTCTTTAGCTTACGATGTTCGCCTGTGCTAAAGACTCAATGGCTCTAAATTATCGCCGATCGCCCAAATCGTCAGTGGGGCTTCTGGTTTCTTCAGAATTCTAGCGTGTTGCTCAACCCGTTTCAAGATGCACTAACAGTTTCAGCCTCGGCAATTTTGTTAGGCTGTTGCTCAAGTGCGATCGGCTTGTGGGCAATCAGGTATTTACTCATAAAGTGAACTTCTTCAGTCACAGCAGTAAAGCCAGCCTGATGCAGACGGCTGACTAAATCATCACTCGCATAATGACGATAGTAAGGCTCATGGAACATTGCCGCAAAGCTATCCATCACTGGAGCCATTTCTGGCGAGTCGCTGATTTGAATTGAATCGCAAATGACAAACACTCCACCGGGTTTTGTTACCCGAAAGCACTGATTAATCACCTGTTGACGGGCAGCGGGAGGTAACTCGTGAAACAAAAACACACAAGTTGTCCCGTGAAAGTAGTTGTCGAGATAGGGCAACTCTTCAGCATTTGCCTGAATCAGTTGAGGCAATTCGCTGGATTGTTGAGACAGGTGCTGATTGGCTTTTTTTAGATAAGCCGACGACAGATCAACGCCGTGTAAAGACGCTTTGGGCAACATGCTGCGGATAAACTTTAGAGTTCGCCCAGTGCCCGATGCTACATCCAATACGCGAATCTGCCGAGGATCGAGATCGCTAAAAGCCTGTAGACCTTGCTTTAAAGGTGCCAGTACGCGGCGACGCATGGCATCGGCGGCTCCATTAAACAAAATATCTACCTGCACATCGTACAGATTCGCAGACCAATCACTCAGGTAACCATCGGTTTGATGGTGAAAGTTCTGCGTGTAATAGCTGGGATAAATACTGGTATCCACATCTTGAGGAAAGTCTTGGTGGCGCTTTTGGTTTGCCCGCTCCCAAGTGGCAGGCATGTCGAGCCACAGTAAAGGATAGTGGCGAAAAAAATCTTGCCAATCATTTTCTAATAGCAAACTCGCTGGATAGATTCCTTTTTCGGCATCTTGCCAGTCTGTTTCGTTGATTTCAATCAGTCGCTTTTGAATCTTTAGCAAAAGCTCCACAGGAATAGGGTTCGTGCGCTTTTCGGGAGGCGGCGCAACAAAATTGAATAGCTGCGTACTCAAGGCTTTATGAGCAAGACCAAAGTAGCTTTTTCCTTGGTGAAAGGCTTGATATGCCAATTTTGTTAGCGGTTCAGGCATGGCTGTGAAGAGAACTGAGGATTACTGTAAATAAGTGTAACGAATTCTTTCTAATCAAGTTATCTCTTTTTGGGCAAATGTCAAAAAATAGGGGTTGGGTTTCAGGAGTTGGGTTTCAGAGGTCGGGTTTTAAGGTCAACAAAAAAGCAGCGATCGCACGATCGCTGCTGTTGTCAGATTTAGTGAGGATGACTTAACAGTCGTAGTAGAGCATAAACTCATAGGGGTGAGGACGAATGCTCATGGGAATCACTTCGCGATCGAGTTTGTAGCTAATCCAGTTTTCAATGAAGTCTTCCGTGAATACGCCAGTAGAAATCAAGAACTCATGATCTCGCTCCAAATTCTTCAGCGCATCCATTAAAGAAGCCGGAGTCGAAGGAATTTTTGACAGTTCTTCAGGGCTAAGCTCATAGATATCTACATCTAAAGGGCTGCCTGGATCAATCTGGTTCTTAATGCCATCTAAGCCCGCGCAAACCATTGCAGCAAAAGCCAAGTAAGGGTTGCAAGATGCATCTGGACAG
>JBBSCL010000700.1:0-2268 GCA_038250345.1 Leptolyngbyales cyanobacterium | reverse complement strand
TTGAATACTCCCATCCAAACTATTCTGGTGCCGCAAGGAGCAGAGCATCGGGCAGTTTGCCGAGGATTGCGGGGCATCTCTGAGCCGCCGACGGTTTTTGCCACACCTGCCGGAGCGGCGATCGCGCCCTACTTACAATCGTTGCAAACCCAAGGCTGTTTTTACAAGAAGCAGCGGGTCTTGCTAATGGGCTTATGCGGTGGCTTAACTGCCAAACTGTCAATCGGTGATGCTGTGCTGTATAGCGATAGCCTTGCTTCTACATCTCACTCCTGCGATCGCGTTTTGACTGCCCAACTCCAGAGCCTGCTAAATGTGCCAATCGTTCGCAGTGTGACGAGCGATCGCGTCATTTCCACCATTCATGATAAACAGCAGCTTGCAACTCAATTCAACGCTGATGTTGTAGATATGGAAAGTGCTGCTGCTTTGGAGATTTTGAACGCGATCGGCGTTTCCACCGCCGTTCTGCGTGTCGTTAGCGATGATTGCCATCACAACATTCCTAATCTCAGTAATGCTTTTAATGCCGAAGGTTCCTTGCAGACTGTGGAATTGGCGATCGCCCTATTACGCCAACCGATCGCCGCCATCCATCTCATCTCTGGCTCCCTGCGCGGTCTAAAGAATTTGCAAGAGTTAACTCAAAAGCTATTTGCAATGTGATTCATGTGTACTATAATCGGCGTATTGTTTTTAAGCAGATAAATCGTGGTTACCCCCGATGTCGGCGAAGAAATGCTTTTGAATTTTCTAGAAAGCTACTTTGAAAGCCATGGCTATCCTCCGTCTACTCGCGAAATGGTGGCAGAGATGGCAAAAGAACTTGGCTATCGATCAACATCCAATGTTGAAAAACTTTTGGACAGTTTAGAATGCAAAGGCTCCATCACACGGGAAATAGGAAAAGCAAGGACAGTCAAAAGTTTGAGGGAAACTAAACGGCGTGGAATTCCTTTTTGGGGAGCGATCGCGGCTGGAGGCATTGTTGAATCTTTCACCGATCACCCGCCAGAATTTTATTCCGTCTCCGAGGCATTAAACAAACCTGGAAACTACGCGTTGCGGGTAATCGGTGACAGCATGATAGACGCACATATCTGCAACAACGATATCGTGATTTTAAGCCGCAACCTGGAGGTCAATCGGATCAAGCCGGGAGGCATTGTGGCGGTTCACGTTGCCGGAGAAGGCACCACTCTGAAACGGTTTTATCAGGAAGGCGCTTATGTCAGATTGGAGCCTGCCAACTCCAGCCCTGAGTTTAAAGTGATGAAACGAGATGCTTCTCTAGTCCAGATTCAAGGCGTTTTAGTCTTTGTTGGAAGAACGTGTTCGCACTAACTAATTAACCTGATTGTTTGGGCAGTGGTTATTAATCAGAGCGATTTGCTAAATGCAACCATGATTTCTGACTGTAGGAATAATGTCTTGTGCCAACTCTAAACTGAGTTGAGGGCAACCACAACCAATTGCCTCGACAAATTTCATCTCCTAATTTAGTAACGCCCATACCCGGATTCTACGGGATACACCCAAATCAGCCTGAGCAGCAGCGCGATCGCCAAAACCACTTCACCCACGCGATCGCCAAAACTACTTCACCCATCAGCACGATTGCCAAACTCAGTGGACAAAGGCACAATACATCAACGTGGGGGAGGAGTGTGAATCAATGCAAACTCAGGATCAGGTTTCGCAGTCAAACATAACGCCAGAAAAACTGAATCAGGCTATAGATCGCAGCCAAAACTATTTGCTATCGCTACAGACGGCAGAAGGTTACTGGTGGGCAGAGCTAGAATCAAACGTGACGATGGCATCTGAGACTGTGCTGCTCCACAAAATTTGGGGCACTGAGGCGACTCGCCCGTTGCACAAAGTTGAGAATTATCTGCGGCGACAACAGCGCGATCATGGCGGGTGGGAGCTTTTTTATGGCGATCGCGGCGAACTCAGCGTAACTGTTGAAGCCTACATGGCAATGCGATTGCTGGGAGTGCCTGCCTCTGATCCGGCGTTGCAACGGGCGCGAAAGTTTATCTGCGATCGCGGTGGCATTAGTAAAACTCGCATTTTCACCAAGTTTCATCTGGCGTTAATCGGCTGCTACGATTGGAGCGGCTTGCCGTCTCTGCCAGCTTGGCTGATGCTGTTGCCCGACAGTTTTCCAATTTATGAAATGTCGAGTTGGGCGCGGGGCAGTACCGTTCCCTTGCTAATTGTGTTTGATCGAAAGCCCGTATATATCGTTGATCCAGCGATTAA
>JBBSCL010000699.1:0-2281 GCA_038250345.1 Leptolyngbyales cyanobacterium | reverse complement strand
CTCTGTTTGAATTGTCTCTGCGTCGGTTTCGGTATAACCTGTTTGTGTGCCGTAAAATAAGCCAATCTTAGTCATGATTATTTCCTCTGTAATAAAGAATGCTGGATTACCTTTGACAAAGTAGTTTAACTAGCAGCAGGATAGCCAACTTTGGCGATCGCTTCTTTAATCGCTGTCTCGGAAGCTTTCGTTTCTACTGACACGCTCTTGGTCTGCGGATCGGCTTGAACGATCGCGTGAGCATCGACGGCCTGAATTGCTTGAGTGATAGTGCTTACACAACCACCACAGGAAATCTTGGGAACTTTTAGTTGGACTGTCATGGTTTTAAGTGGTTACTCTTCGGTAATTTAGTAATCGAACAGCAGTAAATCGAAGGGTGAGAGAATGCGAATCTCGCACATCATAGGCTGCCTCTAATTCAATTGATAATACTGTTTGCTATTTTTCAAACGGTTCCGCCATACTACCCGAATGGTAATCTCGACAATCGACGGCTTGATCGGTTAGGACGATACCTGGGTGGAGGGCGCACTTGAGGTAGGGATTATGGCTAAAATACTGACAGTGGTGACACGGGACTTTGGCACGCGATTTGAGGCTGAATGGACGCTGGACTGTCTTGGGAAGGTGAGCATAGATGGAAGCAGCGATCGCCCAGCTAATCATAAAGCTGCCCATAACCAGGAAGCCCACATTTGGCTCAGATGCAGTTGTAGCCCCCTGATAGCCTGGAGGAAGTGAATTAGATGGCGGAGTTGCTATCGTTCTTGCTTCCATTGACATTGCTTTCACGACTTCATTTGTGTTCTAAACTCTGTTCTCAATAACTTGGACAATGATGCGCTGCCATTCCATCAATATGGAACAGTGTGTGCAAATGCTTCGCTTTGAGCGAGAGCAATTCCTGGAAGCTAGGCGGCTTTAGCCATTTCGATTTTCGTTAAAGCCGCCTGAAGCTTTGCCTCATCCTCATGGGATAACGAAGTTTGCAGTACCTTACCCTCAAACTTGCTTAAATCTTCTAACACCTTGTCAGGCGTAGATTGTCTCACTAAGACAAAAATGGCAGAGGTGCCAGGCTCGATCGTGTTGCCCAACTCCCGAATGAAATTGTCGTCAATCCCAATATCAGTTAACGCGCCTGAGAGGGCACCAATGGCTGCACCAAAAACGGCCAGCAGTGGTTGTAAGAAAATCAAGCCGATTAACAGTCCCCAAAAGCCGCCACTTAAGGCACCAGAAGCGACGAGTTCTTGCGTTTGTTTGAGTCTAACCTTGCCGTCCTTGTTTCTGACGACGGTCGCGGCATCTTCCAAATCGAGCAGATGGCTCCGCTCTAGTTTTCTCAAATCGAGTAGCACTTCATCTGCCTTAAATTCGCCCGAAAAGCCAATCACAATTAAGTCACTCATATTTCTTACCTGTTGGAATAAACGTCAATCTTTGCTTGAAAGTGGAAAGAATCTGAACGCAAGACAGTGTTTTCTATCTAAACGAAAATCTGTTGTAAAGTCGGGCAAGCAAAGCAGCAGACAACCCAGTACCGATTGACCAAAAGAGAAGACCTGTAACAAAGTTTCCCCAAGTCACAATTAGGGTCATGCCAGTTAAACTTGTATGAACGATAGAGCTGAAGAACGCCATTGCTAATTGAGGTGACAGAAGCACAAACAGGATGCAGAGGAGATAAATGGTTCCTGTCGTAATGGCTGTGGCAAGAAAGAGCGATCGCTCATTCAGCTTCATGCTAGAGTGACTGCGGATATGGTTCTCTGCAACGTGATGAATGTTACGGGTCATGATGATACTCCTCTAAACGAGATAGTTTTTTCTGAGCAGAGCGACGACCCCACGGCCAAAAAGCAGGTGTCGCTGCGGCATAACGGGCATACTCATCACCAAATTCTGCTAAGGCATCCCGCTCCTCTTGATGTGCTAAGCGAATGTACATTGTGACCAAGATCGGGAACATAATCAAAGTGATGAGAGTGGGCCATTCCACCGAAAGCCAAACATGATGCTAATGAAGCCGACATACTGCGGATGACGAATGGTGGCATAGGGTCCTGATATTGCCAAAGTATGGCTCCGCTGAGCTTTGTAGAGCACTTCCCAAGCCCTGCCCAAATAAATCAGCCCGCCGAAAACCAACACGCTGCCTAGAATGTGAATGGGATTCCAATGTGGATCACCCTTCCACCCCAGCAGTGTCCACCAAAGATGACCAGAATCATGGGAAAAAATGTTGAGTCCTGGATAGCGGGTTTGCAGCCAGCCT
>JBBSCL010000698.1:0-2282 GCA_038250345.1 Leptolyngbyales cyanobacterium | reverse complement strand
GATCCAGCCGCCTGGATCGAGCGCGAACAAATGCCCTGTCACTTAACCCGCACCACCCCCGAAACTCACCGGATTATTCAAGAAAACCTGCATCTCTCTCCAGTCTACGGCGGCTGGGTGGATGCCAAAGGTCCGCGCTATTGCCCCAGCATTGAAGATAAAATTGTTCGCTTTGCCGACAAGGAAAGCCACCAAATTTTCCTGGAGCCAGAAGGACGCGACAGTCCTGAAATCTATGTCCAGGGCTTTTCTACAGGACTGCCAGAGACGCTCCAGCTTGCCATGTTGCGATCGCTCCCCGGTTTGGAACAGTGCGCCATGCTGCGTCCTGCCTATGCCGTGGAATATGACTATCTGCCTGCAACTCAGTGCTACCCAACGCTGATGACCAAAAAGATTGAGGGGTTGTTTTGCGCCGGACAAATCAATGGCACCACAGGCTACGAAGAAGCCGCTGCCCAAGGCTTTGTCGCGGGACTCAACGCCGCCCGATTCTGTCGAGATCAGGAGATGATCAACTTTCCGCGAGAACATAGCTACATCGGCACCTTGATCGATGATCTATGTACTAAAGATTTGCGCGAACCGTATCGGATGTTGACCAGTCGTTCA
Organism: Leptolyngbyales cyanobacterium; assembly: GCA_038250345.1. Taxonomy (GTDB): domain Bacteria; phylum Cyanobacteriota; class Cyanobacteriia; order Leptolyngbyales; family Leptolyngbyaceae; genus ULC077BIN1. The sequence continues at coordinate 1,670 of JBBSCL010000698.1, read as the reverse complement.
GAATATCGGCTGCTGCTGCGATCGGATAATGCCGATCAACGCCTCACAACTTTAGGGCGGGAAATCGGGCTGATTGACGATCGCCGCTGGCAATTGTTTCAACAAAAACAGGCAAACATTGCAGTTGAAAAAGAGCGATTACACATCACTCGTGTGAAGGAACATAACGAGTTGGGTAAAGCGATCGCCGCTCACACACAGCAAGCAATCAAAGGTTCTATCACTTTGTCGGATCTGCTGCGGAAACCAGGTTTTCACTATGCCAATCTGGTGCAGTTTGGGCTAGGAAATCCTGAACTCGATCGCGCCGTCAAAGAAGCCGCCGAAATTGACATCAAATATTCCGGCTACATCCAGCGGCAGCAGCACCAAATTGACGCGATCGTTCGTCAGGAACACCGCAAACTGTCCGCAACTCTGGATTATCACGCGATCGCCACCCTTTCCAAAGAATCCCGCGAAAAACTCTCAAAGGTGCGCCCTCTCACCATTGGACAGGCAACCCGTATCGGTGGTGTCAATCCCGCTGATGTGAATGCTCTCCTCGTCCACCTGGAAATCCAATCTCGGCAAAATCAGGCGGTTGCTGCGAATGCCAACCCGGTTGCAATGCTTTAACCATGAACTTTGCATGGCATCCAACGAAAGCCGAAGCGAACTTTCAGAAACACGGTGTTACTTTTGAAGAAGCGACAACAGCGTTTGATGATCCTTTATTTATTACCTTTGCCGATCCCGATCATTCAGTGGGAAAAAATCGTTTTATTCTCATGGGTCAATCTGAAAGAGAGCGTTTATTGGTTGTAGCGTACACAGAACGTGCGGGTGTAAGTCGTTTAATCACTGCAAGAGAAGCAATACGCAAGGAGCGACGATTTTATGAAGAAGACTGTTGAATATGACGATGAAGATACTCTGCGGGATGAATATGATTTTAGTCAGCTACAGGTCGTGGCAAGAGGTGCCGGACGTAAGCAGCAGCCGTTAACAGTAGAGCTAGAACCTGATGTTGCTCAAGCATTTCCAACAGCAGCAGCGGTGAATGAGGCTTTAAGGTTAGTACTACGACTGGTCAAAACAAAACCAAGTTGACGCGATCGCTCACACAGTCTGCTCTTTCCAATCCCGTCAAAACTCTGAGGTAGCGGTATGACATCGGTGATTGTCCAACTTAACCCCATTCTGCAACTCACCGATGAACAATTTTCGGAAGTCTGTCGCGCCAATCCAGAGGTCAAATTTGAGCAAAACGCGCAGGGAGAACTGATTATTGTGGCACCCACGGGTGGAGAAACAGGCAGCTACAACTCAGAACTGAACGCAGATTTTGTTATGTGGAATCGCCAAACCAGGCTGGGAATTGTTTTTGATTCTTCCACATGCTTTATGTTGCCCAACAATGCCAAGCGATCGCCCGATGTTGCCTGGATTGCGAAATCACGCTGGGCAGCATTGACCCTTGAGAATCAAAGGAAATTTCCAGCGATCGCGCCCGATTTTGTGCTGGAATTGCTGTCGCCCAGTGACAGTTTGGCGGATGCCCAGGCAAAGATGCGCGAATATATGGAAAGTGGGGTGCGCTTGGGCTGGCTAATTGACCCAGAAACAAAACAGGTTGAAATTTACCGCCAAGGACAACCCGTTGAGCTATTGCCGCATCCAGACAGCCT
>JBBSCL010000697.1:0-2283 GCA_038250345.1 Leptolyngbyales cyanobacterium | reverse complement strand
TCGGGAAAACTCATACAGTCTCGAATCAAAATTTGATCATGTTTTAGCAGGGTTGCTTGCAGTTCAGGCACAGAGCGATCGCTGTGTACGAGGAAGAAATTTGCGGCACTGGAAAGCGGTTGCAATCCAGGAATATTAGCAAGCTGTTGTTGAAATTCTGGGCGTGTAGCTGCTAGCCAATCCCAGGTTTGTTGCTGAAAGGCAATATCTTGCAAAACCACACTGCCTACGGCTGCTGCCAGCGAATTCACCGACCAAGGATCGCGCCACCGCTGCCAGCGTTGAATTCTCTCTGGATGGGCGATCGCATAGCCTAACCGCAATCCCGGCAAGCTGTAGAACTTGGTTAGCGATCGCAGCACCACCAAATTAGGATACTGCTGCACCCAATCAATCAGGCTTTGCTCCTCACCGGGCGGCAAAAAATCCATAAAGGCTTCATCCACCACCACCCATTCAAATTGATCGAGATAGGGCGCGATCGCGTCCCGTGTAAACAATTGCCCAGTGGGATTATGAGGATTATTCAGTAGCAAACCAGAGCGATCGCCACTCGAAACTCGGAACTCGGAACTCGGAACTCGAAAATCTTTCAAGGGATATTCTTGAATGGTTGCGCTAAATGCTGTGAGTGCCCGTCGATAGTCACTAAAGGCAGGGGTGAAGAGGCAGGTTACATCTAGTTCTGCGAGTTCTCGACATGCCCAAGTCAGCAGTTCTGCGGAGCCGTTGCCCGGTAAAATCCAGTCGGGTGGAATTTGGTGAAAGTCACTGATGGCGTGACAAAGTTGCGAATAGGTGGGGTCGGGGTAGGCGTTTAAATCTCCCAGTGCGGCTTGAATTGCAGCGATCGCCGATGCTGGAGGACCCAAAGGATTGATGCTAGCCGAAAAATCAAGAATGGCATCGGGGGAACAGTTGGCGAGCGATGCAGCCCAAACTAAGTTTCCCCCGTGCGACGGACGATAGGTGGGCATCGGTGCCCCAATCAAGTTTTTACTTTGTATTCTCAACCGGAGCCACTTTTTCCTTAAACAGCTTTCCAGCCGAGAAAGCAGGTACTTTCGTCGCTGGGATATTCATCTTAGCGCCAGTTTTGGGGTTGCGCCCCTCTCTTGCTTTCCGTTCCCGTGGTTCAAATGAACCAAACCCAACTAAGGTCACTTTATCACCGCTGCCAACGGCTTCAACAATGGCATCCAGCACTGCCGATAGAACGATATCTGCTTGTTTTTTAGTCACGCTAGTTTTATCAGCCACTGCATCTACTAATTCGCCCTTGTTCATGGGAGTTCCTTTTACTACAGGACAGATTGAAAACTGAGACTTATTAGAAAATCCCATCGCTGAGACAGAGTTTTGCTAAAACGCTGAAACTCTTACTGACTCAAGTTTTCAATGTCCTATTCTAGGGGCTGTTCTTCAAATCCGCATCCCCACAACCTTTAAGTTATTTGGCTTTCAGGCATTTTCCTCCTAATATCGCGTTTTGGGCGTATAAGCCACTCCTATCAAAAAGCCTTTCTGAGGTCAATAAGATTGACGCTTTGGCTAATTCACTACAATCATCCACATCGCCAGTTTCAACCAATCGCGATCGCTGATGCTCGTGTCATTCAATAGTTGCAACGCTCGAAACGCTGATTAAGCAGGAGTTTGCTGATAAACCGCGAAACGTGTTTTTGGTAAACCCTAGTTTTAAGTGGGCAAAAACAGAATAGCCAAGGGGGGCAAGATATCGGGCGATCGCGCTTGATTACGGCTCCATCCATAGCCAAATTTAATCAAAAGCGTCGTTTTAAAACTTTACGTGCCGGACGGTTACCACGCCTTTAAATCAACCCTTGCAACCGTTGAACCAGTTGCTCGACTTGCAAAACTCCTTCAATTCGCTCCACGGGTTGTCCTTGTTTAAATAAAACTAAGGTTGGCAATGCCTGAATTTGATGTTTGGATGCGATGTGCGGATACTTATCCGTGTCAATTTTTACAATTTTCATCCGCTCTTTCATTTGAGCATTTACCTGTTCCAAAATCTTCGCCATTATTTGACAAGGACCACACCAAGTCGCATAAAAATCAACCAACACAGGTAGCTCTGACCCGGCAATCATTGCATCAAAGCTCGTAAATTCTTTTTTCGTTGTCATGGCTTTTATCCTCTAGTTATAGACTGATGAAAACTTGCTCTGGTTGAAACCATCTCAAAGGCAACAATAAAGGCTAAAAGCTTAATTTCCTCACTTCACTCCCCAATTTTTCATCTTTCCCCTTTTGCCTTTC
>JBBSCL010000696.1:0-2287 GCA_038250345.1 Leptolyngbyales cyanobacterium | reverse complement strand
TTTCTCAAATAAAGTGATTTATCAATCAGAGCCGATTAAGTGGATTATCCAAATAGCAACACTTAGGTATGAATTTAAGAGCTATGTCGTGCTTGCTTCAATGTCCAAATTAATCGGCAATGGTTAATTCAGATGTTTTTCTTGTCATATTAATGGAGTAATTTATGCAATTCAATGTCGTTAAAATGTGGGTCGGTGTGGGTGCGTTTGCGTTTGCAGAGGCAACTTCAATGGCGATCGCGACTCCTCCACTAGCTGCGACTGAAGCCATGGTAAAAGTCGAAAGCAGTGCCTTCACAGCGGTGTCAGCCGAGGCTGCAACCCCTACTTTGGCTCAGGGCGGCGAAGGTGGTGAGGGCGGTGAAGGTGGTGCTGCTAAGCCAGCATTCCAAGATAAATTAAGTGGTGCTCAGTTAGTGAATGCGCTGCGTCAGGGCGGTTACGTAATCTATTTCCGCCATGCCCAGACCGAAAAAGATTATGCTGATCAAGTCAGTGCTGTGATGGGCAAATGCGATACACAGCGAATGCTCAGCGAAGCAGGTTGGAAACAGTCAAAAATGATTGGGCAAGGTTTTCAAGCGTTAAAAATCCCGGTGGGTACAGTCTACTCCAGTGAATATTGTCGGGCGTGGCAAACAGCAGATTTAGCGTTTGGACGCTACCAAAAAACAGCCGCGCTTAATTTTCCTAAATCGGCGGAGTATAACGATGCCCAGAAAGCCCAAATGCGAGCGGCTCTCACGCCCATGCTGATCGCTCCCCCTGCCGCTGGCATGAATACCGTGATTGTGGGACACGATGATCTGTTTGATGCGGTCGTGGGAATCTATCCAGAACCACAAGGGATTGCCTATATTGTCAAAGCTCAACCTGGCGGCAAGCTAGATGTTGTTGCCAATGTAGAAGCGGGTGAGTGGCTGCAACTGCCGCGCTAGTAACAACCATATCTGGGTGCTGTTGAATGGTAATGTGCATTGCCCACGTTTTGACCCGTGATCAAGTCAACGCGATCGTATCTAAACTTGCCCCTAGTGATTTTGTAGATGGACAGAGCACCGCAGGGTGGCACGCTAAACAGGTCAAGCGTAATATGCAGCTTAAAAGTGATGCCGTGGGCAGTGTCGCTATTCGCACCCAGATTCAACACGCAATCCAGAGCAACGCTGTGTTTCAGATTGCCGCCTTGCCCAAAGCAATCAGCCCTTTGCTGTTGAGTCGCTATGAAGTCGGCATGGAATATGGTAGCCATGTAGACAACGCTTTTATGGAAGACGATTTCCGAATGCGATCTGATCTCTCACTGACGGTATTTCTGAGTGACCCAAATACTTACACTGGGGGCGAGTTGATTATAGAAAGTATTCAAGGAGAGCAGGGGTTTAAGTTAGAAGCAGGGGCAATGGTACTCTATCCTTCAACAACGCTGCATCGCGTTGCACCCATCACTCAAGGAGTCAGAATTGCCGCCGTTGGCTGGGTGCAAAGTCTAGTGAGAGATGCTCACGATCGCGAAATTTTGTTTGATTTAGATACAGCACGTCAGTCATTGTTTGCTCAGCAGGGTAAAACTTCAGAGTTCGATTTGATTTCCAAAAGCTATACCAACTTGTTGCGGCGGTGGGGAAATATTTAATGGGTCAACCATTCGTCAAACTGCTTCTGCGCCCGCTGCCAATCACTTTCTGCCTATTGATTGGGCTGCTGTTCACCGTCATCCTATCTCTCTGTCAGGGCACCATTCCTATGAGCCTGACTCAACTGGGGCAAGCTTTTTTGCGTCAGGGCGATCCGCTTTACCAAACGGTGATTTGGGAGCTACGCTTGCCCCGCATTTTGGCGGCGTTGGTGGTCGGTGCAGCTTTGGGAATGTCGGGAGCCTTGTTGCAGGGAATGCTGCGAAATGGATTGGCAGATCCCTTTGTGCTAGGCATTTCTTCCGGAGCGGGTTTAGTGGCAACGCTGCTGTTTGCTCTGGGTGGCTTACAAAGTTGGATTCCCGTCGCTGCATGGGTTGGGGCAATGCTAACGGCGGCGATCGTCTACCTACTGGGATTCACCCGTACAGGACTCGCGATTGAACGGCTGTTGCTCGCCGGAATTGCGGTGAGTTCGCTGTTAGGAGCATTTCAGGCGGTCTTGCTGCTGATGACCGAAGAAGGACGGGTGCAATCGGTGTTGAATTGGCTGCTGGGCAGTCTGAACGGGCGCGGTTGGAGTGAAGTGTGGATGGTGGCTCCCTATGTCGCGATCGCGTTACTCGGTGGCTGTTTACTGGCTCGGACTC
>JBBSCL010000695.1:0-2293 GCA_038250345.1 Leptolyngbyales cyanobacterium | reverse complement strand
TCACGCTATATCGACCCGCCAAGGTTGAGGTCGTCTCACCCAACTGCCGATAACGCTCAATTACTTCATGTTTTTCAGAGTCGGAAAGTTTTTTAGCAATCATTCATTTAGAGCAAGCTATGAAGAAGCGGCGATCGCCTGTTTTATTGTATTCCGAATTTACAATCTAACAGGAGGTTGACAAGCGAATCCGACAAAACTTAAGCGCGGCGGCGAGAAGCACCACGACGGGAACGAATGGAAAGGTCATACTCTAGCGCAGCCCCGATCCCAAATAGCACCCCACTAAATACCCAAAAAACTTCTGGTAATCCCCCGCTTTGATAATCAGCTAAGTTCTGCGCATATTTAAACCAAATGTCTGCAATATACAGGCAGAAAGCGGCAGCCGCAATCATTCGCCAAGACTGGGAGAATCGCCCTCCCCAAAACGCCAATAGTAAGGTGGCTGCCAAAACTAGCAGCAGCACATCAGAGAGCAGATAAAACCAACTGAGAGGCAGTTCCAACGGTTTAAGCTGTTGTTCTAAATTAATTGCCCACTCAGGTGGCTGAGATTTTTGCTGTTTAGCAAGAGTAGATTGCGCGAACGTCTCTACTAAGGGAATTGGAGTGGTGACAGAAAGATTGAAAGCAGAAAGATTGAAAGCAGGAAAATCTAAAGTTTGAGCGGTTGAAAAGAACGCTAAAACAGAGTCTTCCAGCGGAAATCCTCTGATTGCTTTAAGACTCGACGCTTCAGCCCGATAATCGAAAGCTAACCGTGCGGTTGGTTGCTCCGCAGGTTTTGCGCTGGAAAGCGCGATCGCGATAGAAATCCCCACAACGGCGATCGCAACAATCACTCCTTTCTGCCAAAGCTCCAAGTTCAACCGTCTAGAAAACACCGCCTGAAACATGCCCCATAGCAGGAAGACATAGGCAAGGATAAAGAAAAAATCTCCTGGAGAAACTGCTACCTCCAACCCCAAACCCAATTCCCAGTAGCTAAACAGCAAATTTCCTAGAAAGTAAAAAAACAGTCCTAGCCCAATGCCTAGCCAAACACCACGTCCGCTGACAATTTGAGGACTTCGCCAGTTGCGAAAACAAAGCAACGAGGCAACTAGAAAAGCAGTTGCCTCAAAAATAGAGGTGCCCAGTGCATACCAAAATGGACGAGCTTCCCCTTGATCCGGCACACTAAACAACAGGAAAAATAACAAGGCTGCAACTGCCCAGCCAATCTCAGCTAAGACAATGGTTTGAACCGATAGAAATGGCTTATCAGATGACTTGTCTGCACTGCTCATAGGTTAATTCCTGGGGGTAGCTGCGTCAGAAACGAGACGACTTGCAAAAAAAACATATCCAGCAAGAGTCGCATAAAGTCAGAGGTTTGCAGCACATTTATCAAAGATTCTTTAATTTATCGCCACTTTATCGCCACAGATTGCCTAATGGGGACTGATTTAACCAAGTGGAAACTTGACTTTGCTCACTAGAGGACAGATCTTGTAATGCATCAATTGACCGCTGGGCGAAACTGGTATTTCCAAAATATGACTTACCAATCCGATGGAGTTCTTGCAACAAAGTATGAAGATGGTGTTCCTGCCACGCTGGAAGACTAGCCGCATTTAGGGGATCTACGGTGATCAAATACTTCACTGCATCTGGAGTATCTGCCTGGGGAAAGCGCCATTGCTTAAATACCTCAGAAATATCTTTTTGAAAAAGACCGGCTTGTCGATTGCCCAACAGGTCTTCAATATCAATAAATACGGCTTGCAGCATCAGCAAAGCACCTTTGACATAAGCAGGATTTAAAGAAGCTTCATGATCTGCTTCACTGGCAAATTGCTCCAGCCGAATCTTGCCCCACACGCTGTAGCGATCGGGTTCCTCCAACAAAACACACGCTTTTCCCTGGTTATCGGTCAGATCTCGCCAGAACGCTTTCGCATCTTCTTCCTGAGCAGCATTAAACATGCTAATCAGGCGAAAAGTTTGCCCCTGGTAGGTCAGGATGGGAACCTGCTGATCCCGCTTGGGGTGCTGAACGCTAGAAATCTCAACATCCTGCCGCTTCAGAATAAACATGACGCTAGCAATTACTCCTGTCGGGGCTTCATTTGCCTGTTTTAAGCGATGGGCAATCTTATCATATCGGTAACGACTCAGAGACAAAGGTTGGATTCAGTTGGAGGCTTCTCTCAAACCTTACCTTAAGGAATTCCCATTTTTGGACATGAAACTTACAACATGCTCAAAATCTTCGAGGGATTGTGATTAATCTGATCAAAATCCTGAT
>JBBSCL010000694.1:0-2295 GCA_038250345.1 Leptolyngbyales cyanobacterium | reverse complement strand
AGTGCGTTAGAAAAGAGCAACCCTGCTTTGCATCCTATTCTATGCAGTCATGGAGGGGAGAGGATCTTTGAGTTTTATGGCGATCGCCGAACGTCTCACGTCGAAGCCTGACCCTTGCCCCCTGTACGAGGTGTTTCAGTGTAAACGTTAGTTTAAAGATTATCCAAGGAACTATAGAAATGTCACATTTTTGTCATTTTTTCCAGGTGCTTCTTCTCAAACTTAGAGACAATTCTCTTTAGTGCAACCAATCGATGTATAACCCAGCAAAATTCACCCTGAGTGACATGACGGAATCGGGCGCAACGCTGCGTAAGCTTGGCAGAAGCGCAGACAGCATGGAAGAAGTGGCAGACCGGATTGTCAGCTATTTTTATCGCCAGTTTATCGATCCGCAAACCGACGCAAGCGCATTTACCTTGGTTCGGTTCTTCAAAACTCATGCATTCAGTGAGTTGCCGACCGATCTTCAAGCGTATGCTCAAACGATGCTGAATCAGCAAGTGGCTCCACCTGCAACCAAGTGCCTGACGCTGCTGGCGACTAAGGGCGATCGCGTGGAGTGGCAATCTCGGCAGGCATCCATTGGGCATCAGGCAATTCCTTTAATCAGCGAACAGTTAGTTGCCCAATCGCCGATGATTTCTCAACTAATTGCTCAGTTTGGCTTGCCCATTCATGCTGTGCTAGATCCTGACCCAGCGCTGATAGTCGATTTGGAGCAGAAAACGTTTAATGTGTTTCATGTGCTGGATGCCGTCAACAGTCCGCATGTGCCAGCCCAGCAGGAGTTTGTTGCGCCCTTGGGAGTGCGATCGGTGTTGGGGTTTGGGGGAATGCTACCTTCAGGGAACCTAATTGCCATTATCGTGTTCTCGAAGCTACCCATCTCATGGGAAACGGCTGATATGTTTAAGACGTTGGCGTTGAACATAAAACTGGCAGTGTTGCCGTTTGATCGGGGTGCAGTGTTTGATCAACAACTTTTGATCCGCAATTAAGTTAAGTGTGTGCATCATTCGCGATCGCCCAATTTAAGGTTAGACATATTGCATGAGCGCAGACAATCTGGCTGTGAATCAGCTAGCGATAAACCCAGAAGTAGAGCAGCTAAAAGCTCAGGTGAGTGCTTTAGAAGAATTACTCGAAGTCTATGAACAAGAGACGTTAGAAAAATCAGGGCATTTAGAAAAAGCTCTGAAGCAATTAGCATATTCGGAAGATGCGCTGCGGGTGCTGAAATCCATTTTGAGCAGCATGGGGGATGGAGTCGTAGTGGTTGATGAAGCCGGAAAGTTTCTGTTTCTCAATCCAGATGCTCAACAGCTTTTAGGCATCGCTCCAACTTATGCATGTTTACAGGATTGGACGGAAGCAGGCAGTGCTTTCCAAGCAATTTATCTGGCGGATGCCAAAACACCCTGCTCAATTGAAGAGTTTCCCTTAGTTGAGGCAATGGGCGGTAAACGAATCGACCGGGCTGAAATTTGGGTTAATCCAGCCCATGATCCCGGCGGCACTTGGCTAAGTGTAACCGCGCGATCGCTCAAAGACGACCACAACAACCTTAAAGGAGCCGTGGGTGTTTTTCACGATATTACCTCCTTAAAACTGACTGAAACCGCACTCCGCACTTCAGAAGCGCAATCACGCCAACAAGCGGAAACGTTGACGCAAACGCTGACCGAGTTAGGAAAAACCCAAGCGCAATTAGTCCAGACTGAAAAAATGTCGAGTTTGGGGCAATTAGTCGCTGGAGTTGCCCATGAAATCAACAATCCAGTTAATTTCATTTATGGCAATATTTTTCCTGCCGAAAGCTATATTCAAGATTTATGTAACCTACTGCACCTCTATCAGCGGCACTATCCTGAACCTGCGCCCGAAATCCAGGCGGAAATTGAGGCTATGGATCTGGAGTTTGTCCAGCGAGATTTATCAGATCTACTGCGATCGCTCAAAATGGGTGCCGAGCGGATTCGCCAGATTGTGCTGTCTCTCCGCAACTTTTCCCGGCTAGACGAAGCAGCCATGAAGCTCGTCAACATCCATGAAGGCATCGACAACACATTGCTAATTTTGCAGAGTCGGCTAAAGGGCAAAGGCAAACAACCTGATATTGAGGTGATTAAACAATATGGCAACTTGCCGCTTGTGGAATGCTATGCAGGGCAACTCAACCAGGTATTTATGAATATTTTGAGCAACGCGATTGACGCATTAGAAAAAAGTTTGGTGTTCGGAGTACGAAGTGAGGAGAGGACTGAGCGAACTTCATCTTTTGTCCTTTGGGCT
>JBBSCL010000693.1:0-2300 GCA_038250345.1 Leptolyngbyales cyanobacterium | reverse complement strand
CAGCTTGCCAAGAGCGGGAATGCGGTCGTGGACTGTATATTCTTCACCAAGTTTTTGATAGGGTGCAGTGGAATCGCCAAGGAACAGAACTTCGCTTATGTAAGCAAGTGAAGAATTTATCTAAGATGCCAATGGTTCCTTAGATTGGGATGCCCTGTTTATCTTTGAATGGATGTCATTTCTTATCAGGAATCCATTCTCACGGATGAGAAGGACGAAAAAGGTGATTGTGGTCTGGATTGTATAAGCGCGATCGCTCTGGAGGAAGGGAGCGATCGCCTTTCTTAGCATTCTAAAGCGATCGATTTTCAAAGCGGCCATATTTTTGCCAGTGTTCGTAGGCGCTGCGGAATTGTTTCAGGCGGATTGCGTTGGCAACATCTGGATTTTTGGTGAGATAGCTCGCTTCGTTGAATCGGGGAAAGCGTCCTTCATAGCGCCCAAAACTGCGGTAATGGCTGCAAGCAGTTTTGACTCGTCCTTGGCGAATAGCGGCTTCTACGTCTTGATAGGCGAGGCGATAAAACTGCTCGTCAAATCCATTGATTGAGCAGGCGTTTGAATTAGAGCGATCGTCATCATACCGATCGTTGTTGCGATCGCGATTGTTGCGATTGTTGCGGTTGTTGTTGTTGTTATCAACCAGCCGCCCACAAACAACCTGTCCGGCATTAGTTTCGACACAAGCTTGCTGTTGAAGTTGGGAGAAGGCAGGTTCCACCATAGCTCCTAGCCCCACCGTTGAAATTAGGGCTGAAACCACACCGAACGCACCCCAACCCATACGGGTCGGCACAGAAGCTACCATAGATATCTCCTTAAGCAAAATTAAAGTGATCTAGATCTGTTTTTCTAAGACAGAATTTTTAGAGGAATGTTCCACTCTCGACTAAAAATTTAGGGCAGAGAGCGGCAGGCAAGGAGCGGAAGTGCAAAGTCCGAAGTGCAAAGTTGAAAGGCAGAAGGTGGCGGAAATACTCTTTCCACATGACTTCAAACTTTTTGTGAACATTCAGCTAACCTGTATTATTCATGAGGATTTAGAGAAAGCCTCAAAAGCCTTTTTAAAAAGTGCATCTAACGATTTGACCCAAAAACAGTCTAATTTTTTTTGGTATACTCGTCATCAGTGTTTTGCGAATTGGTGAATGATCCGGGTTAAGTCTTTTTCAAGATGGCATTAGGCGTACATTCGTCAAATCGCTGATCAAGAAGGACGAAAGAGGTGATTGTGTTCTGGGTTGTACAAACGCGATCGCGTTTGTACAATGGCACCCGCAAAATTTTGATCGGCGATCGCCTTTGGCACGGTGGCAGCCGCCAAAGCAGGGCTAACAATATACATTGTTGTACGAATCAAATTTTCTGTCTGAGTCACCTCTGCCATCTGGTTCAACGGCACCAGTAAAATTTTCTCATCCTGCCACCCAATGCGAAAGCAAATCGCCACGGGGGTGTTTGCCGGGTAGTGTTGCATCAATCGTTGTTGAGCATCCTCCACATGGCGAGCGCTTAAATATAAGCAAAGACTAGCCTGATGTTTTGCCAAGGTTGATAGCTCTTCTGGCTCTGGCACCTGAGTGCGTCCGCTAATACGGGTCAAAATGATGCTTTGCACGACTCCTGGAACCGTTAGCTCCACTCGCAATTTTGCAGCGGCAGCTTGAAATGCGCTAATGCCTGGAATGACTTCAAAAGGAATCTCTGATTCTAGGAGGGCTTGCATTTGCTCTTGAACGGCTCCATATAAGCAAGGATCGCCCGAATGAAGCCGCACCACTGACTTGCCTGCCCGGACTCGCGCCACCATTATCGGCAAGATTTCTTCTAAGGTTTTGTGTGCAGTCCGAATTACCTCTGCATCGGAGCGGATAGACTGCAACATTTGCTCAGGCACCAGTGAGTCAGCGAATAGAATCACATCCGCTTGCCCCAGTAAACGGTGCGCTTTGACCGTCAGCAGATCTGGATCGCCAGGACCCGCCCCGACGATGTAAACGGCAGGTTGAAGCAATGGCTGAACAGGATTTTTCAAAGGAATCGTCATAGGTTTTGCAATTTAAACTCAATTACTCCGGATAGGAGGCTGAATTTTAGAAGAAAGGAGTGGTAGATGCACCCTGATTAAAGCCTTGGAGTTTATCTCTGAGGCTTTCTTTTTTTTAATTACATCAGGTCAGCCTTCCGTTGGTGAGTGATTGGACTCAATGCTCATTCACTGAATGCTATTGGTTAGAATCACTCAGATCCGTTTTTTGGAGAGCAGCAGGCACCACGTCGGGGAGCGATCGCCCCAACTT
>JBBSCL010000692.1:0-2310 GCA_038250345.1 Leptolyngbyales cyanobacterium | reverse complement strand
ATCCTGATTGTTGAAGACGAGCCTGAAATTGCCCAATTAATTCAGCTTTATTTGGAAAAGGAGGGATTTAGCTGTCGCGTTTGTCGAGATGGACTGAATGCGCTGCAAGTGTTTCAAGAGCAAAAGCCAGATTTGATCATTTTGGACTTGATGATTCCAGGGTTGGATGGGTTGGAAGTGTGCGCCCGAATTCGCCAGAAACCGGGGGTGAAAGATCCCTACATTCTCATGTTGACCGCACGGGGAGAAGAACTCGATCGCATTATTGGCTTATCCACTGGAGCCGATGATTACATGGTCAAGCCCTTTAGCCCCAAGGAGTTAGTGGCACGGGTGCGGGCGCTGCTCAGGCGAACCTTGCGCCAAGGTGGGCAAACTGAGTCTTATCGAACGTCGCATTTTGTCGTGGATGTGGATCAGCGATCGGCACAGCGCAGCTTGGAGGGTAGTTTAGTGCCGCTGGATTTGACCACGCTGGAGTTTGATTTGCTGTCTACTTTTATGAGCTATCCGGGGCGTGTGTGGAACCGGACTCAATTGATTGATAAGCTGTGGGGCAGTGACTTTTTTGGGGATGAGCGCGTGGTGGATACGCACATTGCCCGTCTCCGTAAAAAGATTGAACCCGATCCGGCAAATCCTACCTTTGTTAAAACGGTGATTGGCGTTGGCTACAAATTTGAAGATGGTGCATCCTAAAATCTATGGCTAAACCAATGGCTAAACTTGGATTGCGATCGCGTCTATTCTTGTCCCACCTCACTGTCATGATTGTTGGCTTAAGCACTCTGGTTGCAGTAGGTAAGCTCTACTCTCCCCGCCTGTTTGTGCTGCAACTGGAAAATATGCAACTTGGCGGCGGGGTTAACTTAGTGCGAGTCCGGCAAAAATTAGTCAATGGCTTTGAAGTTGCCTGGAGCAAAGGGGCGTTTTGGTCGGTACTCGTGGGGGCATCGACAGCCGGAGGGTTAAGCTATCTGGTTGCCAAACGGATTACGCAGCCGCTGATTCAAATGGAGCAGGTGACTCAAAAAATCGCCGCTGGCAAACTGGAGGAACGCTTGCCCGACAGTGAAATTCCTGAGTTGAGCCGTTTGGCACTGAGCTTTAACCACATGGCGGCGAACCTAGAGGGCGTAGAGCAGCGCCGTCGGGATTTAGTGGGCGACCTCACCCACGAACTCCGCACGCCGCTAACCGTGTTAGAAGGGTACTTGGAAGGGTTGGCAGATGGCACGATCGCCCCCACGGTGGATAGGTATCAGCGCCTTGCCAAGGAAACTGCTCGATTGCGCCGATTAGTCAATGCGCTGCAAGAACTATCTCAAGCAGAAGCTGGATACTTGCCGATCCAAACCGAAAAGCTAAATCTCCGCCCGTTGTTAATGGCGATGGTCGAAAAATTTTCGGATCAACTGCTGGATGATGGTCCCACTCTGACGCTAGATTGCTCTGATCCGCTTCCCTTAGTCAAAGCCGACCCAGAACGAGTAGAACAAATTCTGGTGAATTTACTGGGCAATGCCTTGCGATACACCAATGAAGGCTTTATCACAGTGAGTGCCTGGAGCGATGCTAAGAAGGTTTGGGTGGCACTGGAAGACACAGGACTGGGCATTGCGGCGGATGATTTGCCCCATGTGTTTGAGCGATTTTGGCGGGCAGATCGATCGCGCGATCGCGCATCTGGCGGCAGCGGCGTTGGGCTTGCCATCTCAAAGCGGCTAGTTGAACTGCAAGGCGGCACGATTGAAGCAACCAGTGAACTCGGCAAAGGCAGCATTTTTCGATTCTCGCTGCCGATCGCCTGAAAAGCCTGATTTTTCCAGTCTCCAAAAGCCGCGATCGCCATCAGGGTCACTGCCCAAGAAAGAATGTCTGAAAGCGCGATCGCCCTTATAGTTAGAACATCTGAGCTGCTTTGCGCCCCGCTTATGATTGACCATGACCGCCTGTTCAAAGAGTTGCTCTCCACCTTCTTCATTGACTTTCTAGAGCTATTCATTCCAGAAATTGCCAGCACGATCGCTCCTAATTCGATTGTCTTTCTGCAACAGGAGTATTTTGCAGATTTAGTCGAGGGAGGGGAGAAAGTCATTGATCTATTAGTAGAGGTGAAGCGGGCGGGTCGAGATGCGACCTTTCTCGTTCATGTTGAAGCCCAGGCAACCAGTCAAGCTAACTTTAATCGGAGGATGTTCCATTATTTTGCAAGGCTGCATCAGCGGCATCTCAAGGATATCTATCCAATCGTGGTGTTTTCGTTTGATCAGCCTTATCGGGCGGAACAGGACGCTTACCAGGTTGAGT
>JBBSCL010000691.1:0-2315 GCA_038250345.1 Leptolyngbyales cyanobacterium | reverse complement strand
CACCGCCACATCGGAAATTGGGGCTTTTGTTTTTAACTCTTTGGCGATCGCTTCGGGTTTCAACTGCAATATTGATTGAGGATAAGTAATCGAAACGAGCGATCGCAGCACCTGCGATGGAATCAATCGATTGCCTTCCACTTTAATTTGATCAGGTTTGCGAATTAACCAAATCGGTAGCGTTGTCACCCACACTAAGCCACCTGCTAATGCAACCACTGCGGAACCTCTCCACATTGCCTGAAGTAGGCGAACGCGCCGTTGACGACGTAGCTTTTGCCGCCGTTGGATTAGATCTACTTGTGAGGGAGAAGTAAAATTACCAGCCATCCAACTCAATTACCTAGCGCTATTTGCAGAAACTAGCCTCTCAACATTGTCGAATTTTGCAAATCTCTAGAAGAAACTTACGACGATTTTGGGTTCTCTGATGCTAAAGGATATGCCAAATCAATCAATCAGGCTAATTAAGAACCGTTACAGGATTGCGATCGCTTCTCAGTATTCTCATCCTGACACCTCTTGTAGCTGATTGGCGACCCGTTCCCCAAATTCAGGATCGGTATTAGCCAGTCCTAAAAGCTGCAAATATTCTTGGCGAGTTAAGCCTGCTGTTTCAATGATTGCAAGGGCTTCGGCTTCAATCTCCTGCTCCAGACGACGTGATTCTGCACTAACCTCTATGCTTTGCAGGTCTCCTTCTCGTCGTTCTATCAGTTTGACGACTTGAAGACAGGCGCGCACAAACTGATTTACTTTTTCAGAGGGAATATTGCCAGGATCTGGATTGGGGCGAGCGATTAGCGGTTGCTCAAGGAATCGCTCAGGCAGTTTAGGCAGATCTACTGCTAACACGCTAGAACTCAGGAATATGCCGCTAGCGATCGCCAGTAGCACGACGTAGAAAACCGTTTTCAGCGATCGACGAATGGCTTGCCACATGGGTAGAAGGTTCGGAGTTCGGGGTATGGAGTTCGGAATTCGGGGGACTTCAGGTTAGAACTGCGGTTGTTTGAGTCGTAACGGCTTCAGCAAGTTGGGGGCGTAGCACCAAATAAATTACTGCCCCAAATAAAGGGATGAAAGCGACTGCCCAAAAAATGCGGGAATCCTTCAAACCCCGTCGTGCCATATCGTCGCCCAGCAATGTTGGAAATAGCGAACACAGCAAACAAAAATCCAGGCTCATCACGTGAATGAAGCGGCTAGTTTGCCATTGAGACACAAACTCTTGCCAGTTTCCTTGAGTGATTCCGTAAATGACCAGGCTGATGGTGGCGATCGCCACACCTATTGCCAACAAGCGAGAATCTAGCAGCTTAATCAGCCAGTTTTTCTTGCCAACAAACGACGAGTTTGGCTGACGCAACGCCAAATAAGGCAATAGAGCAAAAGCACCCACCGCAAAGGATGCAACTGAAAATGCCCAAGCGAGGAGCCGTTGCCCTCGTCCATCGGCATAGAGAAAACACGCATACATCACAGGAAGCACACCCATGATATTAAACAGCGCCACAATCAGAGGATTAATCCCCTCAATCTGCCCTGTGGAAAGACGCTTGATTAAATCCAACGTATCGGGTTGATCGGGTGGGGCAAAGCCAAAAGCATAGATAGTAAACCCAAGCCAGAGCAATCCCAGGGCGATTTTTCTAAAGGTAGTTTGATTCATGGGAAAGGGATCGTAGGAGTTAGGGGCTAGGAGCTAGAACAAAATTTACAGAACAATAGAAAAAGATTGAATTGATTTTAGAAAAAGGCTCGACATGATTCTTTTAGTGTAGAAGTTTTGGGTTAGTTCTATAAATTGACTCAGCGTCTATCAATCACTTTAGAGTTGTGTTGGTGACGGTGGCTTTTGAAAAAGAGGCGATCGCCCACGCATTGGTGGAATCGAAGCTTGCCGCCTACGCTAGCATCCCACTGATTCAGTCAATTATGAGGACGAGCAGGGAACGAGATTAAGCGAAATTTTCACTTCCCTAACTCCTAGATCCCCTTGCCTACCCCCTGGTCTGATATCATGCTTTGTATGCTTTCTTGATAAACCTGTGCTACAAAGTTCTCTTCCGACCCAATCAGTGCCTACGATAGTGCCGTTAGATGACTCCGCTATTTGGTCGCGACTGTTGCAGCAACTCCTCGATCGCCAATCTCTGGAACCCGATCAAGCTTCTCAATTAATGCAGGGCTGGCTGGCTGAAGCAATTCCGCCAGTCCTTTCTGGCGGAATTTTGGCAGCCATTCAAATGAAAGGGGTTTCGGCGGCAGAACTGGCAGGCATGGCGCAAGTTTTACAGCAGCAATCTTCTTCT
>JBBSCL010000690.1:0-2315 GCA_038250345.1 Leptolyngbyales cyanobacterium | reverse complement strand
TAGGCGATCGCCCGTTGCACATCGATCGCCCGCACTTGATCCAGTAGCAGCACTGACTCCTGAGACAAGCCGCCCATACCCGCCTCAAGTTTGGGATAAAGCGCAGGATTAGCCTGTACCCAGTCGCCAGTTTGGGTCGTGAGTGGAGCAATCAGAATCACCGGATAGCGCACCGCACCTTGAGGAATGCCGACGACCACTGCCGGACGCTTTCCTTCTTGCTCCCGCCCTCGCGGTTGATGAGACGGCAAATTAATCAGCACCACATCTCCAATTGCCAATGTCTTAGCCAACTGTCTTGCCCTCCTCTACAACAAGTCCCTGACCGGGAACATATGTTACAGGCTTGCCCGCTGGCATCCCTGCTGCCCCACACTCGTAAGGGGGCAAATCGCCAGCTAGATCTGCCTCCAACCACGCTTGGGTTTCGGCATCGGGCTGGATTAATGGCGCTTCTATCACTGTGTTGAGGGCAGACAGTACCGCCTGTTGATCTGCGGGGGGCAATTGTTTAACCAGAGCAATGATTTGTTCAGTGGTAATTTCTAAATTTGGCATGGTAAGTGACTCCATTGGATCGATTAGTGCTGGCTCGCTTTTGCAGGGATATTGTTGCTAGGAAAACGTCTGGTAGGGAATCCAAAGTAGTTCAGAGTAGCCCAGTTGCCGCCAAACACGACTTCTATGAGGTTTACCATTTCTGCCAGGAGGCGGATCTTCTTGAAACAGTTTGGTAGGTTGATTCAGGTAGTAAACACTACCCGGAGGAGCAGCAAACACTTGGGGAGCCGGAATACTTTTGCTGTGGTCATCCTTATCGCGAATACGACAGCTAATCGGCACAGGCTTTGCGGTTGCCACTCCAGCCAAAACCCGTTCCTCTGCTTTCGCCGTTGTTTGCTGAATGGGTTTCCATTCCCAGGGATACGCCCGACAAAGCGCAGTATCTCTACCATCTTTGCGAGTAATGCGCTCAAACACGCCAGGAGTAACCAGGTAAGCTAATGCTGCACCACCTCGATCGCAGTTTTGTTGAGACGCTTTTTGTAAGGTATTCCAGCGATCGCCCAAATCAGGACAGTATTGCAGAATTGCTCGATGTCCTTCACCGCCTAATCGCACGATCGCCGCTTCTGTTTGAATTGCTGAGTGAGTTTTTTTATCAATACCGATCGCCAGACTCCAGCCATCCTGTAACCGAATGGCATTCTCGACAAAGTAGCCATCATCTTTCACTTGCCGAGTTCCAGCTTCTAAAGCATTGTGCGATCGAGTTTCAATCTTCCAGGGCTTTTTCCGCTCCTGTTCCCAACATTCAGATGTAATTTCGCCTGTCTTCAAGTAGTTGTAAATAACATTCCACGGCAAATAACCGCTGCTCAATTCCTCTGACTCATCATCGGCTTCTCTTGTAGATTGAGTTATCCAACTGGGTTTGACTAAGGGACGAGGTTGGTTTGGATCAGTCATTGCCTGACGAAATGGAGACTCTTGATCCCAGTCAACCGGAACAAGCGGTGTTGTTCCCACATAACTCATGGGGCGTGGAAAGTAGAGCGTTTGGTCATGGCACAAAAACGCCCCTCGCAGAGTGATCTCAGCTTTGGTTTGTAGTAGACCTCTCAACGCACCCGCGATCGCATGTCCACTGGGTGGAAAGACATCTCCACTCGCCCAAGCGCGTTCCCCTGGAGTAAACGGCTTGGCATCCCGGAACATCAACACATCAAGCGGCGTGAGAGTATACCAGTGGAAGTTTTGTTCGCAAAGCGTCTCCGCAGGAGATATTTTGAGTTTTGAGTTTTGAGTTTTGAGTTTTGGGGTAGCCGTAATCATTTTTCACCTCCAATGTTGATGTTGCGGTTGCGGAGGGTGAAGGCAGCCAGCTTCAGCCAATTTTGAATTTCGCGATCGCGATTTTCTTCAACGCTCATCATCCACAGCGTCTTGAGGAATTCAGCCAACGCTTGCTGAAACTTGCCTTCTGTATCGGTTGTTAGGGCTTCCCGGCGAGAGCAAAATGCCTGCGTCCAGGGGGCGATCGCTTCTGGGATTGGAGCGGGATGTTGTTTCCAAACTTCAGCCGCTTGCTCAAATAGTGCTGGTTCTAGATCGGGAATTGCCGTCAGCAGCGATCGCCACTGATCGAACACCTTAAACTTGCTGGTTGCCGTTAAAATATTGCCATTGCCATACATAACACGCACCTGAACGGCATCTTTCTTCTTGCCATCTGTGGAAACGTGTTTTTTGGCTCCTTCCTTCTCAGCAGCCCAAAGGTTTTCGAGGGCGATCGCCAGCGGCACCGAATGATG
>JBBSCL010000689.1:0-2332 GCA_038250345.1 Leptolyngbyales cyanobacterium | reverse complement strand
TTTGCTTTCCACGCTGGTTGTTCCATGAAAGCCGTAGCCTTTGATCACGTAATAGGTTTTCAGCGATCGCCCAAATCGACTGACGGGAATGGCGATCGGCTCTGAAGTGCGTTCAAACTGCGCCAATAATTTAGGGTCAGCGGGATGCCAATCATCCGCTAAAATCACTGCATTTTTGCCCTTGATCAGGTCGGGGTTGTACCAAAGATCAAACTGATCGATGCGATCGGAAATCGCGATCACAGTTGGATCATTTAACTCATAGGCTAATGCCGATGCTGATCGGTAATCAGTGGTAACTAAAAAGGATTCTCCGAGTTCTCGCTGCTGAATTTGCACAGCTTTCCCCACTGCATCCCAACCAAACAGCATTTGCGAATCGGGATCGCCGCTTGGGTCTGCAAAGGCGGATAGTGGAATCACGCTGTAGTGAACTACGAGCAATCCGGCGAACAATAAGCCGTAAAACTGCCCAGCGGTGAATAGCTTTGAAGTGCGGAGTGGGGGAAAAGAGTTTTGAGTTTTGAGTTTTGAGTTTTGAGTTTTAGGTATGGGTTCATTTAGGAAAACAGGAGGGAGGAGGGGAAACAGGAGCAGATAGGCGATGATATTCCAGTAGTAAAGGGCGGTGGAAAAAAGAGCGATCGCGCTCAGGGAAATAGTCGAAATGCCAAAAATCCACAGCGCAACACTGCGGTAGATCGTGTCAGAACGGATCTGGGGGCTTGGCTGACGAATGGCTCTCACCATTGCCCAAACGTTAATCGGGGAAACCATCAGGATTGAAAACAACAGAAAATTGAGCGGCTCAGACCATTTAAGCTGAAAGCTGCCTACATCAACGCTGCGAGTGGCATAGTAGCGGAAAGACTGAAAATCATTGCCAAAATTCCACAGTAAAACTGGTAAAAAAGCGCTGAGGGTAATCAGAATAGCCACATAAAAACGGCGATCGCGCAACAGCGATCGCAAAGCCGGAATCGATACAACAGTGGCAATAAAACCTGCACCCACAAACACAGCACTGTATTTGCACAAAAAGGCTAAGCCCAGCAAACCAGCCGAGCTATAAAGCAATAAAGTTTCTCCCTTCTGATTCACAAGATAGCCATCTAAAAATCGAATAAATAGATAAGCAGAACTCAAAGAAAAAATGATCAACCAATGATCATGCCAAGCTAAGCCAAGAAATAAAAAATATAATGGAGATGCAAGAATTAACGCTGTCATCATCCAAAAATAATCATTCGCCCACTCACCATAGAGATACTTTGAAATTTGATAATAGTAATAGAAAAAAACTGCATTACTGAGTAAATTAGGCAGTCGTAAAACCAAAAAAGATTGATCTAAAATCGTCGTAAATATGCCCTGAATCCACGCATGGAAAGGCGGATGATCATAGTAAGACAAGGCTGGATGCTTTCCCCACAGCCAGTAATAGGCTTCATCTGGGTTGGGAAAGGTTGCAAACCAGAAAACGAGTCTTAATGTGAGAAAAGCAACGAGAAAAGGGAGAACTCGCTTTAGCATGGGAAACAAGAAGGGTGGAAGGGGTGGAGGGGTAGAGAATAGCGTACAGGATTCTGATCTCTTACTTTTTGAAACTGTCTAATTTGGTTGCTGGAACTGTAACAGAAGCTTGTCGTCATGCTGAATGTGGCAGGCTGGATGAGTAGAAAGTGAATGATTGGCTGTGAAGTGAGGAGCGAGAGATGGGAACGTTGATGAACCGAAAAATAGGTACGGTGTTGATTAGCAGTTTACTGCTGGTGGGCTTAGTGAGTTTGGTGAAAGTTATGCCGTTGCAGACTGCGATCGCATCGGCGATCGCGCCTCAGCCTCAGTCCACCCAACCCAAATCTCACATGGTTTCGCAGAATATGACCGTTAGCCCAAAGTTGCTCAACGCCAACACTCGCTTTGGATTCAAGCTGTTCTCTGCCGTGGCAAAGCAAGATGCTGGCAAGAATGTATTCATCTCGCCGTCGAGTGTGGCGATCGCCCTGGCAATGGCATATAACGGTGCAAACGGTGACACTCAGCAGGCGATGGCACGAGCTATGGAACTGCAAGGCATGAGTTTGCAAGAGCTAAACCAGGCAAATGCCACCTTAAAAACGCTGCTGGCAAATCCTGATCCAGATGTGCAACTGGCGATCGCCAACTCCCTGTGGACTCGGCAAGGCATTTCCTTCAAGCCAGAATTCCTTCAGCGCAATCGCCAGTTTTATCAAGCAAAAGTGAGTGAATTAGACTTTGGCAATCCGCGATCGGTGACGACTATCAACACTTGGGTCAGCCAAAATACGCGCGGCAAGATTGACACGAT
>JBBSCL010000688.1:0-2337 GCA_038250345.1 Leptolyngbyales cyanobacterium | reverse complement strand
TTGGCAAACTGAAAGCCATAGGTTTTGGATAAGCCTGCCAGACCATCCTGCCGTTCAGAAAACTCGTAGCCAAAGCCGCCGCGCCATTGCGGGGTAAATTGTGCCGCTTGGGACAGGGTTTGAATGTCGTCTCGTTTAGCATCGTCGCCGCGAATGATGATGGCGAAGGTGTTTTCAAAGCCGAGACCGGGCATCACCGTCAGGTTGAACTTTTGGGCATAGCCGTCTTTTAGCTGTTGAAACAGCGCTTTGGGTTCCGAGGGAATCGGCTGATTTTCAAATAGTTTGCTGACGGTGGCGGCGGTGCCGGTGTATTCCACATAGGCATCAATTTTGCCGTTAACGATCGCCTGATGACACACATAGGAACCGCCCAATCGAGGTTTGCGATCGACTTTTAGCCCTGCCTTATTTTCAATCTGCTGCGCCAGTAGTTCACCCAACACATCCTGCTCGGTGAAGTCTTTGGAGGCAACGATGATGTCACCACCGCCACTGTTGCTGAGGTTGGGCTGACAGGCTGCGATCGCCCACATCAGCACCACCAGCACCACCAAAAAAGTAAACGGGTATCGCTTCACAAGGCTTTCTCAAAGGGAGCTTTCAACAGTATATAGATAGGCGATGTGTGACTTTCCTAAGCTCCCACCCTGCGGGGAGCAAGTTACACCCTAAATCCATCTCCCAGGTTTGGGAGATGGACTTTGAATTTGCCTCCTTGGGGGCTGAGGGCAGTGATTTTCGCTAGAGGCTTAATCGGAAGGAGAGCTAATATATAACTTTGAAGTTATCGAATATCAGAATTTCCAACTATTAGTGCTGTTGCCCACTGGAAAGACGCGGCGCAGGAGGGCGAATATTCGGTTTACTGCTCCCTGCGCTGGCGCTACTGTTACGCTTTACTGTTTTTGAGGAGGAATGCTGAGCAGTACGAGATTTTGACTGCCCTCCTTTTCCCGGTTGCTGCCGATTTTGACGACCATTTTGAATGGGTTCAGGCTTAGCGTACATATCTGGCTCAAACCCGGTCACAATTTCTCTGGGCAATTGTTGCTTAATCAGCTTCTCGATCGCCCCTAATAATTGATGTTCATCGACGCAAACTAAGGATGAGGCTTCCCCATCGGCTCCGGCACGACCTGTACGTCCGATGCGGTGAATATAGTCTTCTGGAGAATTGGGCAATTCATAATTAACCACATGCGGCAGATCGGTAATATCAATACCACGAGCTGCAATATCCGTTGCCACAAGCACTTGCAAACTTGCATCCTTAAACTTTGCTAAGGCGCGAGTTCTTGCAGCTTGGCTCTTATTGCCATGAATTGCCATGGCGGGAATGCGATCTTCGGTTAGTTGCTTCACTAAGCGATCAGCGCCGTGCTTGGTGCGGGTAAAGACCAACACCTGAAACCAGTTGTGCTGGCGAATCAGGTGGGTGAGTAAGTCGCGCTTCCGTTCGCGATCGACGAGATAAACCTTTTGCGCTACCGTATCGGCTGTAATATTGCGCCGTTCCATCTCAATCAAAGTGGGCTGATTCAGCAGGCTAGAAGCAAACGCTTTAATTTCATTGGAAAACGTTGCGGAGAACAGCAGATTTTGCCGCTGTTTAGGTAAAAGGGCGAGAATGCGCCGAATATCCCGAATAAAGCCCATATCCAACATGCGATCGGCTTCATCAAGCACCAAAATTTCGACCCGCGACAAATCCACGGTGCCCTGCTGCACATGATCGAGCAATCGACCTGGCGTGGCAACCAAAATATCCACGCGGCTTCTCAATTGCCGCACTTGCGGAGTCATACCAACGCCGCCAAAAACGGTCATTGAGTTGAGCTTCAAATATTTGCCATATGCCCGCACACTTTCTTCTACTTGGGCAGCAAGTTCACGGGTTGGGGTCAAAATCAGCGATCGAATCGGCGATCGCCCAATGGGTGCATTTCTGTTGGGGCTGTTTTGGGCGTTATTTGCCGACAAGCTGTTTGCCGACAACAGGTGCAAAATCGGCAAAGTAAAGCCAGCCGTTTTGCCAGTACCCGTTTGGGCACCTGCTAGCAAATCGCCGCCTGCCAATACCGCAGGAATCGCCTGCATTTGAATCGGTGTGGGTGTTGTGTAGCCGCGCTCGGTGGTGGCGCGAACAATTTCATCAGACAAACCAAGATTGGAAAAAGACATAGAACTCCGCGAGTAAAACCGCCTACCGCCGTGGGCAGCGTCAGTCTTAGGCGGAAAAAGTGTAAGAAATCTGAATGAGCAGCGGTGCAAAGACTGGAAGCGATCGCTGTCATATAGCATTCTAGCAGGGTTTCAGTAGATTCAGGTGTTGCA
>JBBSCL010000687.1:0-2339 GCA_038250345.1 Leptolyngbyales cyanobacterium | reverse complement strand
GCACCAACTCATTAGGATTCGGACTCCAATCCAGCTTCACCGATCCGGCAAAGTGCGCCATCGGGTTCGCTTCCACACCGACACTGGCAATCCCCAGCATTTTTGCATCCACCACGGTTGTCCCTGTGCCGCAAAACGGATCAAGCACACACTGCCCCGCCGTGATGCCGAACCGCTCTAGGTAGTCCTGCACCAAATGGGGCGGAAAAGACAGGACAAATCGATACCAGTCGTGAGCCGCGCGATCGCAGTCCTTCAGTTGGTTGAGATGTAGCAGGCTAAAATCCGGTATCTGCTCCAGCGAGTCAACAAGATTGGGCAAGAATTTTTTCCAAATGAAAGGTAGTTCTATGCATTAAAGGAGATCACTTGCACTCATGCAACCTCAATTAATTTGAGCAATGTACCATATCTGCTAACTTCCTCAGCACGAATAAACTAAAGGACACTCCCCCGGTATAAATTGTGTATATTTGCAAA
The DNA here is from genome assembly GCA_038250345.1 of Leptolyngbyales cyanobacterium. Lineage (GTDB taxonomy): Bacteria > Cyanobacteriota > Cyanobacteriia > Leptolyngbyales > Leptolyngbyaceae > ULC077BIN1. Next base: position 1,859 of record JBBSCL010000687.1, on the reverse strand, counting down.
TCAGTGGTGTGCTGGAGGAAGGCAGTATTTCTGAGCTATTGGCAGGTGAAGGAACGGTAGGACGATATGGAGAGTTACTAAAACTTGGGCGCAGAGGCGATAATTTGACTCCCCATCATGTCCCGTCTAATGCGTACATGGCGGCTAACGTGTCAGGCTATACGCGAAATATGGGAATTGCTATCATGATGGAGCATCCCATACCGGGTGCAGGCGGTCGCCATCGGCAAACGCTTTCCTATGGGCAGTCTCCAGATTTGAGCCTTTTGCCTAGGCGAGTGATGGCTAGGGAAGTCGAGGACTTGCGATCGCTTTATCAAAGGGACAGTATCTACACAGAAACGATCAGACACGGTTTACGATCGATTGTGCAACTAAACAAATCAGCCTGGGTTGGTGTTTTTGAGAAGTAGGAGCGTGCTGTATGAGTCCGAATCCACTAATTGCTGTACTGGAAGCGAATCGATTGCTGCGATCGCCCGACGAAGTTACCCGCTTTGAACAAACCTTAGAAACACTCGCCCAAAAGCCTGATCCGGCAGATTTGCCCAGCCTACACTTGATTCTGGATGATGCTTGTCAGCAACCCGAAGTGATGTTTAGTTTGGTGCATTTTCTGGAATCCTTTAAGGTACAAGAGCAGATACAGTCGTTTATTCAAGTCATGCCTGATTTAGTCAAACGGGCGGCGGAATGGACGGCAATCTTGCACTCTCGGATAATGAATGATGCGATCGCGCGATCAGCGTTTGAGGAAAGGGTGCGATCAGTGGATGCTCAGAAGCAAAATGAGATTCCTCAACTTGATTTCATCAATCACACATAAGGTTTCTTCAAAGTACACAGTAAGAATTGCTTGATGCCAAAAAATGTGATTTTATACTTTCTCTTTAATTTCTACGGAGTCTGAAAGGTTTTGAGATCTGATAAAAACAGAAATGATGATTTTCATCGAAAAAACCTCCAAAGACAAAACTTTGAAGGAAAGGATTTGTCTGGAAGTGACTTCACTAACTCCTATATTCCAGGAGCAAATTTTTCCAACTTGTTTGTTGCTTCTATCCGCTCAAGATTGCGAGATCTAAAGAGAGTTTAAGAGTTTATATAGATTTGGGCGATCGCAAAGGAAAAAGCCGCTGAGCCAAGGAAGCTTAGAAGAAGCGCTAATATTGACGCAGCATTAAAATCTGCACTTTTTAATCGCGATCGCTGATTCAGTCAAGAGGATGCACCCATGCCTGAAAAACTAGACACCATCAACGCTGCCTCGCAACCGCACGAGGTCAATTGTCCGGAGCATCCCGCTCAGAAAAATACAGCAGAACTGCTAGTCGAATGTTTGGAAAATGAAGGAGTTCACTACATTTTTGGGCTGCCGGGTGAAGAAAATCTTCATGTGTTGGAAGCCCTGAAGCATTCCTCGATTCAATTCATCACCACCCGCCACGAGCAAGGCGCGGCATTTATGGCAGATGTATATGGTCGCCTGACGGGAAAAGCGGGGGTTTGCCTGTCTACCCTAGGTCCTGGTGCCACAAACTTGATGACGGGTGTAGCAGATGCCAATCTCGATCGCGCTCCCCTCATTGCCATCACCGGACAAGTTGGCACCGACCGGATGCACATTGAATCTCACCAATATTTAGATTTGGTGGCAATGTTTGCGCCAGTTACCAAGTGGAATGCCCAGATTGTTCGCCCCAGCAACACTGCTGAAATTGTGCGGAAGGCATTTAAAATCTCGCAGGCTGAAAAACCCGGAGCTGTTCACATTGATCTGCCGGAAAATATCGCGGCGATGATTGCCACTGGCAAGCCGCTGACAACCGATGGTCAGGAAAAATCCTATGCCTCATTTC
>JBBSCL010000686.1:0-2344 GCA_038250345.1 Leptolyngbyales cyanobacterium | reverse complement strand
GTGGTCATGGTGATGATGGCGGCACCGGGTACGCCGGGAGTGCTAAACGAAACTAGAAACGAACTAAGGGCGATCGCCAGCACCATCTCTGAGGTGATTGGAATGTGGTAAATCTGGGCGATGAATAGGGCATTGAACCCCTGCAAAATGGCTGCACCATCTCGCTTTAACGCAGTGCCGAGAGGAATTGCAAAACTGGCAATATCAGGACGCAGTCCGTAAGTATCTTGGGCATTTTGTAGAGCAATGGGTAAAGCTGCATTAGAACTCGCCGTGCCAAAAGCAAGCGAGAGCGCCGGAGATAGGCTTTGCAAAAGATGTAGGGGTTTTGCCTGGAGAATTGCCAATGCTAGAACGTAGATGCCAATCATCAGCAGGGTGGTCAGCAACAAGCCCAACACATAAACCAGCAGTTTGGCAATCACTGCCAATCCTTGAGTCGCAATAATCGAACTGATTAATGCAAAAACGCCGATGGGTGCCGTGTAGAGAATGATCGATAAAATCTTTTCACTAATCGCGTAAATGCTTTCCACTACCGCCAAAAAGCTGGTTGCTTTCTCACCCGCAATCTGGATGCCCACGCCAATCAAGGCTGCCGAAAAAATGGTTTGCAGTAAGTTTCCGGTGCTGAGCGCTTCTAACGGATTGACGGGCACCAAGCTAATCAACCAGTCGAGCAGCGATGGACTTTGCTCGTGAATCGTGGCGACTGGCAAAGCCAATCCTGTGATTCCAACACCCGGCTGCAAGATACTGCACGTCACCATTCCCAAGGCAACCGCGATCGCGCTGGTGATGGCATAGCTGGTCATCAGTTTGAGGGTATATCGCCCCACCTGACTGGCATCTTGAATGCGGGTTAACCCCAAAATCAGTGAGGAAAAAACAATTGGGATGACAACAAACTGGATTAAGCGTAAAAATATCTGCCCAATCGGATCTAAAACATAGTGATCGAGTTCTGGAACAATCGTCGGGGCAAACTGATTTAGTCCAATGCCAAACAATATCCCTGCGCCAAGTGCCAGCAAAATCAGCGTGGATAAGCTGATGGAGCGATTTTTGGGCGATCGCGGATCGATGGTTGTTTCCATGCGCCTCGCAGATAGTCATGTGCGAGGTCATTATCTCAGACTTAATCTCTTCTAGCGGATACTTATGCCACCAAGCCCGATCGCAGCGCTCGAACGGCGGCTTGCGTTCGGTCTTCAGCACACAGCTTGCTCAAAATATTGCGGACGTGAGTTTTGACCGTGCCCACTGTGATGTAAAGCCTGTCTGCGATCGCGGCATTGCTGCACCCCGACACAATTAACTCCAAAATTTCCAACTCGCGCTCAGTCAATGGATAGCTTTCTAAAACCTGCTCCATTTCTGAATCGACTGCACCAATCGCGATGGTTTTCGCTTGATTGTTATTGTGACCATTGGATGGAGTTTGGCGAACCTGGTGCAACACGACATTAGCGATCGCGGGGTCAATCCACGAACAGCCAGAATGAGTTGCCCGCAACGCTTCCACAAGCTTATCAATGCTGACATCTTTCATGCAATAAGAGTCTGCACCCGCTGCAAATGCAGCCAGCACCGCATCTTCGCTGTCGTGCATTGTCAAAATCAAAATCTTCGTTTTGTCGTTGTCATTTGCAGCTTGAAATTGCCGAAACTTTTGAGTTAACTCAATCCCATCCATGTCGGGCAATCCAATATCCACGATCGCCACATCGGGTTGAGTACTTTCCAACACTCTTAATCCTTGATAAGCATTGGGAGCCTCACCCACAATGCAAATCCCTTCCTGCTGCTTTAACGCTGTCCGCAATCCAATCCGGGTTAGATCGTGGTCTTCGATTAGTACAACATTAAGTTCGCTCATGGTCTCATTCCTTACCGAGTGACAAAAGGTCTAAAACTTGTTTAGGTTTATCCCTACTATTTAGATAGATGTTTTGACTGCAAATCACATCCACCAATAGACATAGAGCCTCTATCTAAAGGTCAACAGCCTAATCAAATGATCTCCGTCTATGATATGAAAAAAGGAGACAGGAATACCAACGTCATCATTTATACTGCCGTTCAATCGATAATCAACGGGCAAAAAAATGCGATCGCTATCTGAAAGTGATAGGTGATTATCTTAACTTTCAAAGAATAATTGGATAGTTTCAAAGTAGCTTTAAGTAACACTAAATAAATGCAGGAAACGCGATTAATTAACGTCCTTTTGGTAGAGGATGATGAAGTAGATGTGATGAACGTTAAACGGGCGTTTAAAAAGAACAACATCTCAAACCCACTTTATGTGGCAGGCAATGGCATCGAAGCACTTGCCATGTTG
>JBBSCL010000685.1:0-2346 GCA_038250345.1 Leptolyngbyales cyanobacterium | reverse complement strand
GAACTCGTCTTCGAGATGCCCCCTGACGAATGGACAGAGCTGGGACCCAAAATCAAAGCCACAATGGAATCGGCAGTCGAACTTTCCATTCCACTGGTCGTCGAAATTCACTCTGGCGAGAACTGGATGGAGACAAAGTAGGTAGGTATCTCCAAGTTTTCGATACTTAATAGGCATAGGCAATATGAAGATCGGCAACACTACAGTAATAAGCTTTATTAACCTCAAGGGTGGGGTAGGAAAAACAACGTCTGCCGTGAACGTTGCGGCTACTTTGGCGAAAAGAGAAATAAAATCTGGTGGAAAATCGAAACCAGCATCAGTGTTGCTTATTGACTTAGATCCTCAGAGTAATGCCTCACTTACTTTATTGAACAAAGAGCAGTACGCAGAAATAGATAAAAAAAACAAAACCCTGTACCAACTTTTTGACAATGAGATTTCACGAGACGATGATAGTGAGACCTTTGACCTCGGCGATATTAGGGTGACACCAATTGAGGGTCTCAACCTTGATTTGCTGCCGTCCAGCCTAAAGCTTATTGACATTCAAGATAAGCTTGTTGGCTATCATCGGTACTACCTTAGTGCAACAGATATTCTTTTCAACGCTTTGCACAAGTTAAAAAATCCTGAAGGTAAGGCTTATACGCATATCATTTTTGACTGTCCTCCAAGCCTCGGACTGATAACTCTAAATGCACTTTCCCTCAGTCGCTACTTTATCGTCCCAACTCTTCTAGATGCATACTCTCATTGGGGACTAGATAAAATTGTCGAACGTGTAGAGCGGCTGAAGAGATGTAAAGCTTCTTGTGAAGTTGAACTACTTGGGGTTCTATATTCAAAAGTTGATACAAAGGCAACAATTGAAAACAATAAGTGGGATAGTGAGTTCCAAAAATGGGTGCCAGAATTTGACGCATGGTTATCAAAGAATATTTCCAAAGGCAAAGGATCAATAATATTTGAGAGTCGCATTAAAAGCGCGGACATCATACGTAAAGCAGAAGCTGATAATCGCCCATTAATCGAATATTATCCTTCTGAAAGTTATTTGAAGAGTCAACAGAAAGAACATCAAATAGAATGGGAAAAGCTTGTTACAGAAATACTAGAACGCATTGAAAATAGAAAGCAAAACTAAATCCTATATGCAAAAGTCACATCATACTCTGTTAACAAATGGACACGATCAAATCCTAACCATTCCCCAGGAATTTGCTCTATCGAGTACAGAGGTTTCGCTACGCAAAGAAGGTCATCGCTTAATTATTGAGCCTATTCCCACTGGTTCTCTACTTTCCTTGCTGACGACGTTGCAAGATATTACAGATCATTTTCCTGACATTGATGAGGGGCTACTTCCCGTGGATAACATCACACTTTAATACCATCCAATGACCTATCAGTATCTACTGGGTAGACTGCTTCAGTCCAGTAGTTTCTCTGCTTACATATCCATCTGCCTAGATTCTCAAAATGCTTACCGACGAAAATCTTAAGACATCCAGATAGGAGGACTATACCGATGACTGAATTGCTTGAACGTGCGATCGCCCAATTGAAGACTTTACCTGCTGAAGAGCAAGACGCGATCGCGGCTCGTTTCCTTGCTGAGATAGAAGATGAGCAGACATGGAAAGAACAATTTGAAGCGACGACAAACGATCAGTGGGATCAAATAGCAGCGATGGTACGACAGGAAATTGCTGCTGGTGATATTACACCTCTCGCTGAAGTTTTCCCTTTCAGCCTGAGTGATGAAATCAAGTGTTACAAAAGCATTTCGCAAGAAACTTGATGGGCTTCCTGCATCAGTTCAAGAACAGGCTGGCAAAGCTTATGCACTCTGGCGCTCAGATCATTCTCACAATAGTCTTCAGTTCAAACGGGTAAGCCAGCGCCAACCAATTTATTCGGCTCGTGTGAGTTTAGATTACCGAGTGCTTGGCTTATTGGAAGATGATCACATTTACTGGTTTTGGATTGGCGCACATGCAGAATATGACGAGTTGCTTCAGCGGTTGTAGCGCCAGCAATTTAATATAATTGACTGCTTTAAAGAGCAATTGCATCAGCTCGAAACTTATCCTTTAGCCTACTGCTTCGCAGAAGTAAACTACATCCTTTAGCTTTCCAATGAACTCTCCTCTCATCGGCATCATCATGGGCAGCGATTCAGATTTGCCCACTATGCAGGGCGCGATCGTCGCTTGCGAAGAATTCGACATCCTCTGCGAAATCGGCATCGTCTCAGCGCACCGCACACCCGAACGCATGGTGGATTATGCTCAACAAGCCCATGTGCGAGGGCTGAAGGTCATCATTGCAGGTGCAGGTGGT
>JBBSCL010000684.1:0-2348 GCA_038250345.1 Leptolyngbyales cyanobacterium | reverse complement strand
TCGAAAAATGGGGCACGACTCGTAAAACAACCCTTACCAAAATTGCCTAACCCACCTCAGCTATCTCCAGCAAATCGATAGATAACGAAAATAAATTAGGATTGATTGCTGAATCTGGGGATGAAATTTGTAGGGGCAATTCCTTGTGGTTGCCCTCGATTTCCGGCAGGGTAGGCACAAGACCTACCCCTACAGTCAAAAATCATACTGGCATCCAGCAACGCCAAGAAATTCTCCCCTAATCCTGAAACTGCTGGGCGTAGAAGCGGGCATACCGTCCCTCTTGATTCAGCAATTCTGTATGAGTTCCAGATTCTACAACGTATCCCTGTTCTAATACCACAATGCGATCGGCACGGCGGACGGTTGCTAATCGATGGGCAATGATAAACACGGTGCGGTTCTTCATTAACCGTTCTAAGGCTTGCTGCACCAGCGCTTCGGATTCTGAATCGAGGGCAGAGGTTGCTTCATCCAATATTAAAATGCGCGGGTTAAGCAAGACGGCACGGGCGATCGCCAATCGTTGGCGCTGTCCACCCGACAAGTTCACACCTCGTTCCCCGACCCAGGTGTGATATCCCTCTGGAAATTCCACAATAAACTGATCGGCATTAGCAATTTTAGCCGCCGTTTTAATGGCATCCAGATCTAAGTCGCTTTGACCAAATGCGATATTTTGGGCGATCGTGCCAGAGAATAAAATAGTTTCCTGAGGAACAATGCCAATCTGGCGACGCAAACTTCGTAATGTAACGTCGCAGATATCGATCCCATCCACTAAAATTTGCCCATCTTGCGGATCGTAAAACCGCATCAGTAGGTTTGCCAAGGTGGTCTTGCCAGCACCCGAATGACCCACTAGGGCGATCGCTTCTCCTGGCAACGCTAACAAGCTGAGTTGCTTCAAAACAGGCTGCTCAGATTTATAAGCAAAGCTAACACCGCGATACTCGACCTTGCCGGTAACAGGGGGCAACAGGGCGGCACTAGGCTTTTCTATCACCGTAGGCTGCATCGAGAGCAGTTCAAACACGCGATCAATCGAGGCTTCCCCTTGTTTAAACTCGTTATAGTTGCCAGTTACTAATGCGATCGGATCGATCAGCATAATCACGGCTGCCAGGTAGCTGACAAAATTGCTGCCAGTGATATTTTGAGTCGAAACTTGCCAGCCTCCAAACAGGAGCAAAAACAGCAGGGCGAAGGCTTCTAAAGAACCCACGATGGGCGCTTGAATTGCCTTCAATTTTTCGGTTTTGTAGCGGGCAATCCGATTCTGTTCTGCTTCCCGACTAAAACGCCCCAGCATATAATCTTCGGCGGCAAAGGCTTGCACCAGGCGCATTCCGCTAAACACTTCCACCAACAGCGCCGAGAGGTTGGAAACATTCCCTTGGCTCCGGTAAGACAGCTTGCGGATGCGCTCTCCAAACCAGGTAATCAAAATTGCCATGACTGGCGCAATGACCAAGATGGTGATGGTGAGCTGCCAGTTGAGATAAATCATGTATCCCAACACCACAATGAACTGTAATACACTCGGCAAAAATTGATGAAAGGCTTTATTGACAACTTCGCCAATTCGATCGATGTCTTCGGTCATCCGGTAGGCAAGGTCGCCACTTTGAGTCGTTTCAAAGTAGCTGAGGCTCAACCGTTGAAGATGGGAATAAACCTGAGTGCGAAGTTGAAAGACAATTGCCAAAGCGGCTTTTGCCATTAAGGTGTCTTGCCCGTATTGGGCAATTTTCTGTACCAAAAATGCTAAAGCAGCAATTCCAGAAAGCCTTGCAATTGCTGCCACTTGCCCCAGAGCAATCGGTTTTGCCATCTCACCTGCTAACCACGCTAGAACCGGCCACATTGCCGTGAACACTATCGTGCAAAGCAGAGCTTGGAGGATGAGGTTTTTTTGGGGGCGAATGTAACTAAGAAGTTGCCAGTAGCGATCGCGAGCGTTCAACGTTTGCTAAATTTACTTTCTTGATAAAAATGGACGATGCATGGAGCGATCAAAACGATCATATTCACCAGAATAATCGGTAATAAATACTGATTCACATTGGGAGAATCAGTTATCCCAAGAAATATCCCAGTATGTAACGACAAATGACGACCAAACTTGTTCCCAGCCGCTAGCCAACATTATCTCTCAGAACGGCACAGATCCAATTGCCTGCAATGAAGATGCCATCAGACTATGTATGTTTACTCATGTCAGTCTGTTCCTTTTGGGAATTACTGATTGTCAGACGATTGAGATTTTTTTCGTTTCCAAATCCAAAACGCGAGCAACCCCAACAGACTAAACAGAACTAACTTTGATACAGGAGCTAGCCATTGAT
>JBBSCL010000683.1:0-2348 GCA_038250345.1 Leptolyngbyales cyanobacterium | reverse complement strand
TTTGAGGACTAATTATCTATCTTGTAGAGAATACAAGGCGTGTTAATGGCTTACCGGAAAAATTACCGTAAATTCACGAGCTTTACTAAACTTTTATATACTTGATCGCGCTATCCACGGGCACTACTGGACGCAAAATCAAGCGGTGGCGCAGGATGGGAGCCGCGATCTGTTGGGTCTGTGCCTGTGCAGTTAGAACTTCAACATCTTCATGATGTTAGGGTGACGACCAGATAACAGCATGAAAAGCTGACTCTGCGATGTTCCGGCGAAGAATATGCCACACGTTTGAAATAGTGCGAGCAGAAAGGGCGCAGCTTAAATGGCATAATTTCTATTAAGTTTTAAGCGTTCTCAGGCGGTTGACGCAATTGTGGGATGCTTAACGGCAAAGGTTTTTTCCTAGTGAGTCAACGGTTTGATGCTGCGTCAATTTGGGCGATCGCCCCTTAAATTCCTTAAATTTCTACTCTTATTCTGCCTCTGCTGCATGTTGGCATTGGGCTGTAGCCGCTCGACTTCTGAACCCAGTGCTGCAAATTCAACGGGGCGGATCGTGTTGGGCACTACTGCGTCTGTCAGCACGATTGATCCAGCGGATGCCTACGGAATTTTTGCTGGAAACTTGCTGTACAACTTGGGCGATCGCCTCTATGGCTATAAGCTTGGCACCACCGAACTAGAGCCTCAGTTAGCAACTGCACTACCCACAATCAGCGGCGATGGCTTGACTTACACCATTCCCTTAAGAACGGGCGTTGTGTTTCATGACGGCACCTTGTTTAACGCTGAGGCGATGGCGTTTTCGCTAAATCGCTTTATCCAAAATAGCGGCTCTCCTGCCTTTCTGCTGTCCGATTTGGTCAAGTCTGTCAAAGCCACGGCAACCAACGAGCTAACGATCCAACTCACCAAACCCTTTGCGGCGTTTCCGGCGTTACTGGCGTTTTCAGGCGTTTGTGCGGTTTCTCCCAAAGCCTATGAGATCAAAAAAGGCTCTTTCCAGTCGGAAACGTTTGTGGGGACGGGAGCTTACAAACTGGTCAAGTATGGCACCGACCAAATGCGGCTGGATGCCTTTGAGCAATATTGGGGCAAGAAACCGGAAAACACGGGCATTGATATTCAGTTTTTCTCTAGCCCTGCCAACCTGTTTAATGCCTTTCGCACGGGGTCGGTGGATGTTGCCTACCAAAATCTTGCGGTCGGTCAAGTTCGCACGTTGCAAACTGGAGCCGCCACAAACGGCTGGCAGGTGGTGGAAAAAGCGGGCAGCGGGATTAATTATCTGACGCTGAACCTGCGATCGCCGCCGTTGGATAAGCTGGAAGTGCGGCAAGCGATCGCTGCGATTATGGATCGTCCTCTGGTGGAAGATCGGGTTTTTCAAGGACAAATCGAGCCGCTTTATAGTTTGATTCCGACGACATTGGAGGTGCAAAAGCCCGTGTTTCAAGCATTCGGCGATCGCAATGTTGCCAAAGCCACGGAGCTGTTGACCCAAGCGGGATACTCCAAGACGAACCCGCTGAAGCTGGAGTTTTGGTATCGCTCGAATCTGGTGAATGACCAACTAGCAGTGACGACGCTGAGGGCGATCGCCCATAAAAAGCTAGGTGATCTGATGCAAATTGACCTCAAAAGCGTCGAATCCACTACTGCCTACAAAAATCTGGATAAAGGCGCATATCCCATCTTTCTGCTCGATTGGTCGCCCGACTTTCTCGACCCGGATAACTACATTCAGCCATTCATGGAATGCACTAAAGGGTCGGCTGACACAGGCTGCGAAGATGGATCGAGCTTTTTGCAAGGATCGTTTTACTACAGCGATCGCGCTAACCAACTGATCAATCAAAGTCGCCGAGAACAAAACCCTGCAAACCGTAAACAACTGTTTGCCGACCTGCAAAACCAGTTAGCTAAGGACGTGCCATTCATTCCTCTATGGCAAAACAAAGACTACCTTTTCGCCCAAAAAACGATTCAAGGAGCCACCCTCGAAGCCACTCAAAAAGTCCCCTTCTCCACGCTGCGGAAGGCTTAGCTTCTGGCTTAAACTACAAGCAAGTGTATTACATTGTCGCATTGGAGCAGCCCTCAATGTCTCACCCCACACTGAGTGATGACGAAGTTAATACGGGCTTCGATATACCCTGCTCAGCGTTTTCACTCGTCTAGCAGTTTTCCCAGGAGGGTATAAATATCGGTCGTGTTCTAGACTTGTGGATCGAACTTAGATGTCTAAGCCAAATTCGTAGCGGTTGATGAATAGACCAATCACGGCATCATGCAACCAAATGGACTTGGAGAAGCAAATCGTTTTTCGAGCCAGTCGCTTAATCCGA
>JBBSCL010000682.1:0-2353 GCA_038250345.1 Leptolyngbyales cyanobacterium | reverse complement strand
CCTGAAGTTGGGATAAAACTTTGGCAAGCATTGCTAGCCGCAGGGAACCACTCCTACCGCTAGCAATGCTTGCCAAAGTTTTATCCCAACTTCAGGCGACACCATCACCTCAAAGCCATCTTCTCCGGTGTAGCCCGTGCGCGCCAAAAATCCAGGTTGCCCTAAAACCGTGACCTCTAAATGGCCAAATGCTTTGATACCAGACAGGTCTTCTTTAACGAGGGTTTGCAGTTTGGCAACTGCACTCGGTCCCTGCACGGCAATCAGCGCCTTGTCTGTGGAACAATCCTCAAACGTCATCTCAGTTAAATCTAGATGACTCAGCATCCACGCTTTATCTTTTTCGATAGTGGCAGCATTGGCGATCGCCATCCATCGCTGGCTCCCATCGCTGTCCGTGCCCTGGTAGTAAAAAATCAGATCATCAATAATCCCAGCGTGGTCATTCAGCAACACCGTATATTGGGCTTCTCCGGGTTGCAGACGGCTTAGGTCAGACGGGACAAGGGTTTGAAGCTGCTCCAAAACAGTTTTGCCAACAAGCCGAAATTTTCCCATATGAGAAATATCAAACATCCCCGCTGTCGATCGCACGGCGTGATGTTCATGGGTGATGCCAGAATAATGAACAGGCATTTCCCAACCCGAAAACTCGGTCATCCGAGCATTGAGCGCGATTGCCAAGGAGTAGAGCGGAGTACGAGAAAGCGCTGTGGTGCGGTGTGGGTCAGTCACAAGGCGAGTGGAAAAAAAGAACACCCTTAATCTTACCGGGCTAGTTCGATTCAACGCTTACAAAAACAGGATCACAAGCAGCAAAAAGCCGAACATAGTGACTGCTGTGGCGATGAAAGTACCTGCGATCGAAGACTCTGCAAAATCAGTCTTTTGTGCCGCAGAATCGGAATTTGAAGAACGCTGAATCAAAGTGGAAGACTGTTTCACCGGAACCTCTGGAATTTTTCTGTGATGGATAACGAAATGGAGTCATTCAATCTTCTACAATTATACAAAACTTTACATACCCCAAACGGGGTAAACAGGAGAACCCTCACAACAACCTCAACTGAGTTTGCTGAGATTCTACTGGCTCTAGGTTTGCAGTTTCATCTGGTTCCAAGTCAGCCCACGTGATTACTTCCGCAGAAAGTAAACCCTGTGCTGCTTCCACGATGTCGATCGCGATCGGTTGCAAATCGTCGCGGCTTGCTAGGTAGGTTTTGAGGGCATCCATCGGGTCGAGCGTGTTGCTAGCGCCCAGTTCGGGCAGGCGAGGGCGCGCTAACTGGCTGACTACTTCGGGGTGAATCGTGTAGCTGTGGGCGATCGCCAAGGCGGCTTGCAATCCATTCGCGTCAATTTGCTCAAGCTGATCGGTGCGAAATTGATAGACTAAGCGCACCACCGCATCTTGAATGCGATCGGGTGGCAAGGATTTTAATAGCGCCAACTGGGGATCATCTGACTTTGACACATCCACGGCGATCGTCCGAAAAGAACGCACCGGCACCGGGCAAAATTCAAACCGGGCGCTGCCTTTTTCTAGCTGCACCAACACATAGCCTTTGTTCTCCTTTTCCTCGCTGAAATCTACTCGTTCAATGCTGCCAGGGTAGACAATTGGGGGTTGTTCGCACAGCACTTGATGACGATGGACGTGTCCAAGGGCGACGTATTCAAAACAGGGACGAGCAATTAGCGACATGGGAATAGTGAAGCCTTTGCCCACTGCCAAAAAGCGCTCGGCTCCAACCATCGCAGTATCCAGCATGGCATGAGCCAGCAACACTGTAGGAATGGCGGGATCTAACTGACGAATTTCTCCTTCCAATGCCACCCGCAGGCGATCGCCCAGCAGTTGATTCACATCTCCCATCGATAGCCCTTCGGCATCGGGGCGAGTCAGCAAGGTCGATCGCGTCAGCCAAGGGAGGGTAATCACCTGAATATCGCCGTTTTGGGTGGTGATGCGATGGGTTTCTAGGCGATCGCCCACCACAAAACCCGGTACACCCAAGGTGCGATAGATGCACAAACTTGCGCCCCCCTGCCCCTGGGAATGCTGATCGTGATTGCCAATTAACAGTACTGTTGGAATGTGGGCATCGGCAAGGCGGCGAAACTGGCTGGCAAAGGCTTGTTGCACATAGGGCGGCGGTGTGGCATCGGGAAACGCATCGCCGCCAAATAGCACCAGATCCACGGGTTCAGAAATGGCGCGATCGATACAGCGTCCCAATGTCTGCACAAAATCCTCTAGGCGCGTGTTCAAACCTGTTTCAGGATTAACTCGCCCGTGGACAAAGCCACTGCCCATATGAATATCCGAGAGATGCAGAATTTTGATCATGGT
>JBBSCL010000681.1:0-2354 GCA_038250345.1 Leptolyngbyales cyanobacterium | reverse complement strand
TGGTGGGCAAATATGATGAATTTATTCTCCGCAGAGGCACGATATCACGTAGATGATTTTTGGAACTACATCACTCCTGATCCGCCTTACCCCGACCATCGTTTTACCGATATGTTAAGTGTGGAAACACCGATCAAACCGATGATTAGCCGGGATGAAATCGCGATCGATCATGTCTTTAGTCGGCTGCGAGAAATCATCATTCTCAAGATTCTTAAGTTTTTAGGACGACCCACCCTCGTTACTCAGCACTATCTCGATCGCTTTTTCTATTTTCCGATTGAGCAATTTGCCAATTGGGAACGGCTGGATGTGATCAACACTGCCTATGGCTACTGGGAAGACCCGGAAATGTGGCTGCAAATTGACAATGTGGGTAAAGAACGCCGACTGACTCTGCTAGCGCGCGATCTTAGACCCCTAGTTCGCAAAGTAACGCACGGGCTGGCAGTCATGCTCAGCGGGTATCAGAGCCGCGTGGGACAGATCCAATCCCAGTTCTCGCTCCGTAGCTTTCCCCAAGATATTCAAGACTTTACCGATGTGGTGCAGCAAGCAATTTTGGATCAAGATCAATTGGCTGTGCTGGTGAGCGGTGAACCGGGCACGGGTAAAACCGTGTGGACTCAGGCGATCGCCAAAGAAATTTTGGTGTCCCTCGGCTACGTCACCTTTATTTTGGATCACGATGCCGTGCAAAACTTCGCCCCGCCTCCCTACCTAGAGCGCATTTGCCTGATCATCAACGAAGCCGATAATCTCGCCCAAGATCGCTCTATGGAAGTGGCGCAGTATAGCAACAAAACCGAACATATCCTCAGCTTGCTTGATGGCACTCTCTACCGCAGCGTCATCGACGAAATGGGAATGCAATCCGATCAAAAACTCGTGATTCTGATGACCTGCAACACTACTGAACGCCTCGACCCTGCCATGCTGCGTAAAGGGCGCATCGACCTAACCTGCGAATTCACCCACCGCTTCGTTTAAGACGACGAGATTAAAACTTAAAACTTTGCTACTGCCCAAATAAAAAGGTAGACATCAAATCCAAGGCACCCTTTCTGAAAAGGATTTAACCTAGCCAACGCAACCAATCTCTTGATCTCGAAATGGTGGTTGATGTCTACCGCAGTTCATTCACCTGTGGTCTTATATTCGCAAAGCGATATGTCAATGTCGTGTTTCAGAGATGAACTTAAAATGACAGATAGGAAAGCTTGAATTAAGCCGATGTGAGGAGCAAAAAGCGCAGTCCTACGTCTGAATAACAGATGGCACTGTCATCACTTTTCTGTAACGAAATTGTTGTCCAAACGTCATCTCCCTTCGCTACAGTTTGAATTAACCGCTATAAAATTCAATCCAAAATAGGACTCTGATGAACACTTCACCTAACCAGCCTGAATCTCAAAGATTTCCATGGAAAAAGTCCGCTGTTTATCTAACGCTGCCGCTGTTTGGGGTAGGGATGGCATTGACGGGAGATCGCTGGGTTTCCTCCAGTGCAGTGGCACAGCAATCTGTCGTAGCTCCGGCGGCGGCAGTTCGTCAGGCGAACCCTGTGGAAATCGCCCAAGCGCCCAGCCGTAGTAGTGGCATTCTTGCAGGCAGTGATCCCAACTTTATCGTAAACGCAGTCGATCGCGTTGGTCCCGCAGTCGTGCGGATCGATTCATCTCGAACGGTGAAAGGGCGCACACCTGCAATCTTTAACGACCCGGCTTTTCGCCAATTTTTTGGGTCGCAAATGCCCTCGGCTCCCTCAAATCGGGTAGAGCGGGGTCAAGGATCGGGTTTCATTATTCGTTCCAATGGACTGATTGTGACCAATGCCCATGTGGTTAGCGGTGCCGACATGGTGACCGTGACGATGAAAGATGGACGGGAGTTGAAAGGGCGAGTATTGGGCGCGGATTCGTTGACCGATGTAGCGGTGATAAAAGTGGAGGCGACCAACCTGCCAACCGTGACCTTGGGAAATTCAGAACGGCTGAGACCGGGTGAGTGGGCGATCGCGATCGGCAATCCGCTGGGGTTGGATAACACCGTGACCGTGGGCATCATCAGCGCCACCGGACGCAGTAGTTCCGAAGTGCGGGTTCCCGATAAGCGCGTCAACTTCATTCAAACCGATGCGGCAATTAACCCAGGCAACTCTGGCGGTCCACTGCTTAACCAGCGCGGCGAAGTGATTGGGGTGAATACGGCTATCATCGGCGGTGCCCAAGGTTTGGGCTTTGCCATTCCGATCAACACGGCTCAAAAAATTGCCGAGCAACTGATCGCCAAAGGTAAAGTGGATCATGCCTATTTAGGAATTCGCATGGCAACCCTGACTCCTGCTCTGCGGC
>JBBSCL010000680.1:0-2361 GCA_038250345.1 Leptolyngbyales cyanobacterium | reverse complement strand
CTATCGAAGAAAGTTTGCATCTACCTGGAATGTTCACGCTGGTGATTCGCAATGATTATGCCTCTGCTCGTAGCGGCGAAAATCTTTGGCTGTACGACACCACGTTTGCGATCGGCAAATCGGTTGAAATTGGGTTTACCGCCAGCACGACTGAAGATGCTGCTTTTGATGATCCAGCATCAGGGATTTTGTTAAAGGGAGAAATCACGGCGATCGAAGCGCACTTTAGTCCTGAATCTCAAGCTCCGATTGTGATTCGGGGCTATGACATTAGCCATCGTTTACATCGAGGGCGCTTCAACCGTTCCTTTCAAAATATGAAAGATACGGACATTGTGAATCAGATCATTGGCGAAGTAGGGATTACAGCAGGTACGGTGGATGATACAGGTGGACCCTATGGGTTTGGCGATCCGGTTGGCTACGTTTTTCAAGAGAACCAAACCAACATGGAATTTTTGCGCGAACGGGCTGCCAGAAACGGGTTTGAGCTATTTGTACAAGATGGCAAACTCAACTTTCGTAAGCCCACCGCAGGTGACTCGCTCATCCTCAAGTGGCTGACGGATATTACCAGTTTTCAAGTGCGGGTTAGCAGCGCGGAACAGGTTAATTCGGTGGAGGTACGCGGCTGGAATTATCAAACCAAGCAGGCGATCGTCTCAACCAAATCAGCACAAACGACTCAGGTGATCACCTCTACCGACTATGGCAAAGGCAAAGCAGCCAGCACAAAGTTTAGTACTACTCCCAAGATGATTGTGGTGAATCAGCCCATCTCATCTAGCAAGGAATCGGAGGCGATCGCTCAATCGCTCTATAACGAACTGTCTGGTGAGTTTGTGCAGGCAGATGCCAAAGCGGAAGGCAACCCAGCCATTCGACCCGGCAAAGTGATTCAACTGACCCAGATGGGCAAATACAGCGGTAAGTATTACGTCACCGAAACGCGCCATTTATTGCAGCAGCGAGTGTATGTGACAGAATTCAGCGTCCGGGGGCTGCGAGATGGCGATCTGCTGACGCTACTGGTGCCGCAAACGCGCCTTCAGCCAGGACAAACGATGTTAGTGGGCATCGTTACGAACAACAAAGATCCGAAGAAATGGAGCAGGGTGCGAGTCAAGTTTCCTACGCTAACAGAAGAGCATGAAAGCGAATGGGCAAGGATCGTGGCGATCGGGGCAGGTAAGGATCGTGGGTTTGACTGCTTGCCAGAGGTCAACGACGAAGTGCTAGTGGGCTTTGAGCATGGCGATATTCATCGTCCGTTTATCATCGGCGGCGTTTGGAATGGCAAAGATGCTCCGCCTACCACGGTTGATAATGCGGTAGTCGATGGCAAAGTGCGCTTACGAACTATTAAAACTCGCACAGGGCACACGCTGCAATTTGTGGAAGAAGACAAAGATACTAGCAAACAAGGAGTTTATTTGGATACAGTTTATGGACATAAACTGTATGTGAATGACAGTGATAAAAAAATCGACATTAAAACCAATGGAGGACATCAAGTTCTCCTAGATGATCAAAATAAAAAAATCGAAATTAAAACTAGCGGAGGACATACTTTCGCTTTGGATGACACCGCCCGTAAAATTACCATCAGCGGCACTAACCAAATTGAAATGACTGCCCCACAGTCCATCACGTTGAAGGTTGGAACAAACAGTCTGGAGATTTCCATGACCAACGCAACCCTTAAAACATCTACAAGCACAGTTGATTTGGGACCTGCAGGAATTAATGTGGCTGCGAATGGAGGAATGACTACGGTAAAGGGTGTGACCACAACTGTGAAGGGCGATGCTATGGTGGCTGTCAACGCACCGATCATCAATTTGGGCTAGGGGTGGTTGATGGATTGCTTATCCCGTTTTGAGTTACAAGACAAAGAAGCATTGCCGTTTTCAAAAAACCATGTGTTGCATTTCAACTTTCAACTGGCATTAGTTATATTTTTACTGACTGCTGTAGTTCCTTTAGGAGAAGCTTATGCCACTACAAACCTGCATGGGTGCTACGCTGCAATGCATTCCTTTTGGAGTCGCTCCGAGTACGCTGATGGTCATCCCAAAAGGAACCCCGGTGACAGTGAACGGTCTGTTAGCTGCCAGCATTATGGATTTTGTGCCGATCGCCAATATCCTACCGTTTGGCATGTGTACCTCGATCGCTAATCCGATGGTTGCCGCTGCCACAACCGCCGCTTTAGGAGTGCTGACACCCATGCCCTGCATCCCGGTGACGGTTGCTCCGTGGTCACCAGGAGCGATGAAGACAAAAGTTGGCATCTTTCCAGCTTTGCCCAACACTGCCATCTGCAACTGCGCTTGGGGCGGCGTGATCAAAATAGTGGCT
>JBBSCL010000679.1:0-2362 GCA_038250345.1 Leptolyngbyales cyanobacterium | reverse complement strand
ATCCTGCGGCGGGGTGGATTTTCATCCTATATTGTGACGAACAAATGGCTAAGAGCGGGCTATGGGGAGCCGCTGCGAAAGTTCTTTGCGGCCAATAGCCAATTTACCGAAATTGTGGATTTTGGTCACGCCCCAATTTTTGCCGATGCCGATACGTTTCCCTGCATTGTGGTGGTGCAAAGACCTTTAATGCTGAATGACACCCCTGCAAGGGCGAAGCATTCGGGCAGCAGTTTATCGGGCAAGCCAACGATTGATCTACCGAATGCTTCGCCCCTACCCCCATCACTACCGACAGACAAAACGGTGCGGATCTGCCCTGTGCCGCGTGAGATATTGTCGGGCATTGACTTGGATGGCTATGTGGAATCAGAAGGCTATGATGTGCCTTGGTCGAGGTTTAGTGAAGCGCCCTGGAGTTTGGAGCGACCTGATGTTGGGGTATTGATGGAGAAGATTCAAAAAGTTGGAATTCCACTAATGGATTTGATTGTCAGAGATCCTATCCTATGTCTTAAAACAGGTCTAAATACTGCATTTCTAATTAACCAGAAAACAAAAGAATTATTAATACTCCAACATCCTGATTGTGCTTCTTTAATCAAGCCTTATTTCAGAGGTCAAGATATTAAAAGATGGAAAGCAGAATGGGAAAATATATGGATTATTTTGTTGAAATCAAGCGGTGATCACAAATGGCAATGGGCTGAGGAAAAAGACTCAAAGAAAGCAGAGAAAATTTTCGCAGCAAGTTTTCCTTCAATATATGCATATCTAAAGCCTCTAGAGGAGCAATTGCGAAAGCGCACTGATCAAGGTAAAAACTGGTGGGAATTAAGACCATGTTCTTTTTATGATGTTTTTGAAAATCCTAAAATCTATTACCAACAAATCCAATTTTATCCATGCTACTCATTTGAGCCTGATGAGTTTTTCGCAAATAATAAAGTTTCACTCTTATTAACGAAAGATTTATTTATTTTGTCTGTTTTGAATTCTCCTCTCTTATGGTGGTACAACTGGCGTTATTTGCCTCACATGAAAGATGAAGCTCTCGCTCCGGTTGGTTATTTAGTAGAACAATTTCCGATCGCTCCCCCCACCGACGAAATCCGAGAACAAACTGAACCCAAAGTCCAACGCCTGATCGACCTCACCAAAACCAATCAGCAGTTCTATTGTGATGTGTTGGACTGGATGCGGTCTCGCTTTGAAATCGACAAACTGGGGCAAAAACTAGAGCGCTTTGCCAACCTCAGCGAAGACGAATTCCTTACTGAATTACGAAAACGCATTCCCAAAAAAGGCAAAACTACCGATCCTCTCGGTGTAGCAGGACAAAAAGAAGTCAAGCAACTCTACAACGACTATGCCCTGCCCATGCAAACCCGCAACCGCGAGATTTTGCAGCTAGAGCATCAGGTTTCCGATCTGGTCAATCAGGCATACGGACTCACTCCCGAAGACATTGATTTGATGTGGCGCACCGCACCGCCCCGAATGCCAATTCAACGAAATACTCAACCTGTAAGTGATGCGACCAATTGATTGATGCGATCGGTTGATTGATGTGATCGTGTATAGACTGTATGGGTTGACCGATAAAGAAGTGGCGATCGTGCAGGGCACACGCTTTGCGAACGTGGAAGGGAAAAATAGCGACCAAAAGGAGAGTGCAAAATGAGCATCAACATCAAAGAAAAATTACTAGATGAAATCAATAAAACCGCTGACTCAACCCTCAAAGAAGTCTTAGATTTTTTGTTGTTTATCAAAGCCAGAGAAACCCAACAGGAACAACTTGAAATTAGCCTGCTGAGTGAACCCCTGCTGGCAGAAGATTGGTTAACCCCTGAAGAGGATGAGGCATGGCAACATTTATAAAAGGAGATGTCGTTATTGTTCCTTTTCCGTTTTCTGATCTAACCAATGCTAAAAGACGACCTGCGTTAGTGTTAGCAACGCTCACTCGAAATGATCTGATTCTCTGCTTAATTACCAGTCAGGCATCAAATGATCCATACGCCATTGCCATTTCAAGCGCTGACTTTGCAACTGGAAGCCTTAACAGAGATAGTTATGTTAAAGCCAACCGACTGTTTACTGCAAACGAGCAAATTATTGCCTATAAAATAGGAGCTTTAACCGCTGACAAGATAAATGAGGTTATCACAAAAATTATTGAGATTTTGCAACAGTAATGAAGATTTAATATTTTTCTGAAACGGATACATTGGCGATCGAGTTGACTCAAAAGCCCGTTGTGTCCACCGATGCCATCACTGACGATCTTATTCTGGAATATGAGTCCCAAGGTAAAGTAGTTGCGATTACGATCGATCATTACTCCAAAAATGTTGAT
>JBBSCL010000678.1:0-2363 GCA_038250345.1 Leptolyngbyales cyanobacterium | reverse complement strand
CCTACCTCAGATCGACCGTGCTTCACTACATTATCAGTGCCACAAGCTGGACAAAGAACGGGTTCCAAAACCATGCTGTAAATTTAGCAATAACACCTGTTTGATTGTCTCTTATTTCCACAAGTCTAGAACATCACCCAACGATGCAGGTTTACTATTCGCCAAATTTTATTCCAGTTCTTTTACAAGACTTGGAGTTAGGGCGTTTATCAGTAAAAGAACTTTTGCCTTAGTGGTTGCCATCATTAGACCAATAATGCAGTTAGCCTTGATTAGCGCGATCGCCAACCGCTATAGCTACCACCACTTCAGTTCTAGATAGCTGTCTCTGACTTGGGTTTGCTCTTCATCCGTGAGCCATTCCACTGCTTTATAGGTGCCGAAGACGTGATCCCACCAGTCTACGCCCAAGCCAAAATTGTGGTGCCACATATTGTATTTGTGATGGACATAGTGAACGGGCATTTTCATCCAGAAGCACTTGGTGGGGTTTTCGTGCTGAAGCTGATGGGCGTAGGAAGAAAAAGCGGCATACACTACCGCGCCCAAGCTCCAGCCAATGCCAGCGGGCAGCGACACAAAAAACATCGGCACTAGTAGAACGATTGTGCTTTTGATATAGTCCAAAAATTCCCAAACAACGCCCTGTGCTTCATTGCGACGGTGGTGATCTCGGTGCCGCTCTCCTAAGCGCAATGGTTTATGCATTAATCGATGCACCCAATATTCCACCAAACTTGCAGCCACAAAGGCGATCGCAAAGCAGCCGATTCCAAGCCACACCGGAAGAAGTTCAATCATGCCTATCTATTCCTCGCACTCATTTCTTCAAAGTATAGAGTTCTACACGGCTAGTTGATGATTTTTACACTCTAACGGCTTAAACCATTTCATTGAGCTTGTTGAGATTGTGGTACAGAGCTTGGCGGCTGGGGTTGGGGCGATCGCAACACCGTAAACGCTAGCCCCCAGCCAATCACTAGCCCCGCGCCCCCAAAGCGAACAATCTGCCAAAACGGTTTTTCCCAGCTAAACAAGCGACTTTCTAGCTTGACTTCCAATTCATCCAGGCTGTCTTGAATGTGCTGAAGTTCGGCTTTCAATTCTGGCGAAGCAGCGTTTTGAAGTTGTCGCTTTACTTGCGCTTGATGCTGCTTGAGCGTGGCTTGTGCGGTTTCGGCTTGCTGCACTTGGCTGTGGCGATCTTTAAGTTCCTGAAGCGATCGCTCCACTTCTACAAGCTCCTGCTCAAAATTCGGTTCGTCGGTGCTAGGTTGAGACATAGTACAGTGAAATTTATCAGCACTCTTTAAGGATACTGCTCATGACGATAGTGAACGGTTTTGTCTCCGCTTCGGAGTTAGATGAACCCCGGAAAGAGTCACCAAATCTCGCAGATTTTAGTGCGGAGGAGTTAGCGCAGGCGTTGATGACGAAGCTGACGATTACCGATAAAGATTGGCATCGCCTTAAAGCAAACCGGAAAGCCAGAGCTTCTGAGCAGGCGATCGCGGCGTTGGTCTTTTTACTCAAAAATCAACCCGAAGAAGCGCTCCCCCGACTGCAACAAGCGGTTAACTGGTTGGATCGCTCCATTTCTGCGCCACCCTGCGAAACCCATGGCAAATAGGTGAATCACGATTAGAAAACCCGCGATCGCGTAGGTATGCGAGTGCAGCGAAACGCACCACACGGATACCTTACTTCCCTTTTTTCAGAGCTAAAGACATATCCACTTGTCCAGTGCTGGAGTCAGCCTGGGTAGACGTGATGCCGATGCCGCGAATTGAGTTTAGCAGCGCGATCGTGCCGGCAGGAAGCGCTCTTGGGGAAACGGCACCCACGCGAGTCAGCAAGGTTAGGGTTTTGTCCATATCAACGTAGACGTAGCCCAGATTTGGCTTAGGTAGATTGCCAGTGATTCCTTTGAAGGTGTCGTTAGAATCCAGATTTGGCGCGGGATTGGTTGCCATGGTTTCAGCTAAGGGTCCGCCGAAGGCAACAAATACAGAATTATTGTCTAACCAGCCATGCCCCAAAACGGCACCCATAGGACTGTTCCATTCAGTAATTTTTTTGCCTTGCACGTCTCGCTGTTGAACGAGAACAGCATTGCCTTTTGCCAAATTATCCAGCTTGCTGAGAGCGTTTTCGGCAGCTTTGCGATCGCTGGTGTTAAACACCATCACCCCGCCAAAACCCACTTGAGACAAAATTCCGCGATCGGAGGGAATTAGCGCCATGCCAAACTCGCCGTCCATCCAGCCAAAAATATCTTTGTCTAGATCAAAATCTGCTGATTTAAATGCTTGACGGGCTTGGGCGATCGCTTGCTCTCCTTCTGGATAGGATTTAGCTTGCTG
>JBBSCL010000677.1:0-2374 GCA_038250345.1 Leptolyngbyales cyanobacterium | reverse complement strand
TGACTACATTGATAAGCGTAAAGAGTACGCCAAGCGGGGCATCCCTGAGTTTTGGTTGATTGACCCGACGCGGGCTGTGGTATTGGTATTGTCTTTAGTTGGCAGCAGTTATGAGGCAGCAGAGTTTCGAGGGGGCGATCGAATTCAATCTTTAACCTTTAGAACGATTAATCTGATGGCTCATCAAGTTCTCACAGCCGGGGAGGACGAGTAGCGATGTTTGCTCGAACTGATTTTCAATTTATTGGTCAATCTCAATGACAAACAGCAAGGTAAATAGGAGCGATCGCTATGATTCAGACGCTTAAAAAACCAAGAGCATCAGAAGATAAGGTAACTGTTTACCACGATCGCACCTGGGAACAGTTCAAACATATTCAGAAAGGCTTAGAAGGCTCTCCTGGTGTGCGATTGACTTTTTACGAAGGAGTGGTTGAAGTAGTCATGCCAGGGCAGCCGCACGAAATCTTTAAAAAAATCATTGCCTCTCTTCTTGAAGCGTTCTTTTTGCACTGGAAAATCAGGATAGTTCCGACTGGATCTGTCACCCAGGAGCAGGAAGGGATAGCCTCTATCCAGGCAGATGAATCCTACTGTTTTGGAAGTGCTAAATCGATACCAGATTTGTCCATTGAGGTGGTATTTACAAGCGGTTCTGCTACCAAGTTAAACCGTTATCAGGCTTTAGGTGTGCCCGAAGTTTGGTTTTGGGAAGATGGACTTTTTACTCTGCATCGACTGGGAGAAAACGGCTACACCAGAATCTACAAAAGCAAAATCCCTGAATTAGCAGAGTTAGATCTTGAACTGCTTACCCAGTGCGTTTTAGCAGGCGAAACAGGCTGGCTAGAAGCTGTTCTGACGTTCAAAGAAGCTATTTCACAAACAACAAGGTAAAAAGGGGCGATCGCCATGACCGCAGTGATTTTAGAGAAAGACATTGAGCCAATCCTTCTAGACGGCTTTACCTGGAGGGAATTCAAGGCAGTCGAACAACTGCTAGATCGTCCTGGCGTGAGACTGTCGTTTTTAGATGGGGTATTAGAGATCCGAAAAATGCCAGGAAGAAAACACGAAACTGTCAAAAAGCGCATGGCTGCGTTAGTAGAAGCATACCTGGAGTTTTTAGGATTAGATTTTGTCCCCACTGGCTCCATGACCCTAGAAAACGAGGAGGGATTAGTCAGGAGGGAAGCTGATGAATCCTACGAATTGGGACAGAATCGGGAACATCCTGATCTGGCGATCGAAATTGTCATCACCAGTGGAGGACTCAACAAATTAGAGGCATACAAACGTCTTCAGATTCCTGAAGTCTGGTTTTGGGAGAAGGGAAAACTTTCCCTTTATCAGTTGCAGGTAGACGGTTATGGTGAAATTCAACAGTCAACGGTGTTGCCAAAACTTGACATTGCGCTATTGCTCCATTGCCTCGATATGGCAAACCATGCTGAAGCAGTACGAGAATTCCGCCGGGGGTTGGCTCAAAATAGATAAGGCTGTCCTTGTGCATAACGACATCAATGTATTCTCAATCCAATTGGTTGCCGAACCATCTTTTGGTAGCCGCTACGAAATTAGCCACGTCCGTCATTGTCACAAAGGTTCTTTAAGAGATGCCGATTAGATTGCTTTATGGAAAAATTTGGGATGCGGAGGTTTTCAGGCTAGCGCCTGTAATTTATAACATGGGTTCAAAAGATGCCCCTTTAGTTTCTAGATTCATCAACACTTTGGGGGCATATTACCCGATAACAATTACGGAAGTACAAATGGGAGCTTTTTTACTTACGGTCGTTGAGCGGTATAACTTAGATGAACTTTGGGCGTTCCCAGTATTGATAGACTTCTGGGTTAAGGTAAACGGCTATGAAAGAGACTTAGAAAGGGAAACGATACTACACGACAGTCTTTCTCAGTATCCGGGTTAACCAATCCGAGGAGATTCAAATGGCAATTTTAGAACTTGGGATTTCCGAAAATGACTAGAGTTAGAATAACTGCGCTAGATAATTACGATTTGGGTGAAGAAAGGGTGACGGAACCTACCACGGAGAGGCGGTTTACCCGCATTCGATTAGACAGCGGCAATTTTACTTACCATACCCCTAATGAGTTTGAGCAGATTTTAATCGAAGGACATTAGACAATGGTTGCTACACAGGAGCTAGAAAACTTGCAAATCTGGTTGGATCAACATTCCGCTGGTTACCTGCTGGCGAAAAGAGACGGTGAGTTGACGACCGCAGAAGCGATCCAACAACTAGCAGAAAGCTGTGACGAGCTAGAAATTGAAGACAGCAAGGTCTATATCAACTGGACAAACCGCGCTGCCAGTCCAGTGCAATCTAGATTTGAGTCAGTGGTTGCGATC
>JBBSCL010000676.1:0-2374 GCA_038250345.1 Leptolyngbyales cyanobacterium | reverse complement strand
CCTAAAGCTGATGGTAGCGGTATATTTCACTTGCGGCACGATGCAGCAGCGAGTGTCGGTAAACCAAGGCTGGCATATCTTCTGCATAGCCGCCTCCAATCACGCAAGCAACGGCATACCCTTGAGATAAGCAGGTGCCTAAAACCTGCATATCCCGACGAAATAGTCCGGTGTCGGTGAGGGCAAGTTTACCCAGGCGATCGCCCATATGAGGGTCAACTCCAGCATCATAGAACACAAGATCGGGTTTTAATTGGTTCAGCAAATCGGGCAAATGGGCTGCCAGAGTTTGCAAATACTCGTCATCTTCCATGCCTTCAGATAACGGCACATCGCGATCGCTTTGCTGCTTAGTGCCAGGAAAATTGACCGCACAGTGCATGGAAAAGGTAAACACGCTGGCATCTGATTGAAAAATGAACGCGGTGCCGTCTCCTTGATGCACATCCAGATCCACAATTAATGCGGTTTGAATCAATCCTTGGTGTTGCAGGCAGCGAATCGCGATCGCCATATCATTGAAAATACAAAACCCCGATCCATAGGCAGGAAAGGCATGATGGGTTCCGCCTGCCGTATTGCACGCCAGCCCATGCTTCAGTGCGAGTTGGGCAGTCAGCACCGTCCCGCCCACCGCCACGCAAGTCCGGTTTACTAAAGCATCACTCCAGGGTAAGCCAATCCGCCGCTGGGCTTTCGCATCTAAGGTGCCTTCACAGTAAGCCTGCACATACTCTGGCGTATGCACTTGTTCGATCCAGGCTGGGGGCGATCGCTCTGGTAGATGAAACTGGGCGTGAGTTGCCACCCCATCCGCTAGGAGTCGCTCATAAAGCAACCGAAATTTGGACATGGGAAACCGATGACCCTCTGGCAGCGGTGCCCCATAATCGGGGTGATAAACGATGGGCAAATCCATAATTAAAGAAACGTCCATTGATTAAAAGTGGCTGCCTGACCGCAACAGCCCCCCTTTTCATCTAACACATTCCACAAAATGACGTTGTGAATTGCAAACCGTTGCCCGGTGCTGCAAATTCTCACGCCCTGGTAATTGTTGATAAAGCCATCGGCTTTTGCTTGCTGCAATAGGCGATCGCGCTCTGCCCGTTCCATCGGTTCAGCCGTCAGCCGTGAGGGCGTTTGGGTAAACTGCTCCCACTCCATTTGCCATAGTTGCAACGCCTGTCGATTGCCATAGTTCAAAATTGGATCGGCTTCCGTGCCATGGGACACCACCACAAACGGCGCTTCAAACAACGCTTGGGTAATGGCGCTTTTATCTTCATTACTGATTAACAGAGGCGTTCCCGTCCAATGGTAAAAACTACGAAGCAACCGCTGTGTATAATGAACCACTTCTTCCTGCATTTGCATCGCCCTGATTCCTACACCCGCTCCCAGATTCTTATATCATGAAGATAAGTTAAGAATCCTATTACAAACTCAGATATACCGTGTTGACCCAACCTTCGATTAGCGATCGCCCCTTTGAAATTCAAACTTGGACTTGGAAAGGATACCAAATTCCTTACACAGTTATGGGCAGCGGACAGCCGTTGCTGCTAGTGCATGGGTTTGGTGCTTCACTGGGGCATTGGCGTAAAAATATTCCGGTGTTAGCGGCTGCTGGCTATCGGGTCTATGCGATCGACCTGTTGGGGTTTGGCGGTTCCGATAAACCTGCGCTGGACTATTCGCTCGACTTGTGGCAAGAGCAACTGAAAGATTTTTGGACGGCACACATTCAACAGCCGACTGTGTTTGTGGGCAACTCGATTGGTGGCTTGCTCTGCTTAATGATGCTGGCAGAATATCCTGAACTGGCAGCGGGCGGGGTGTTGCTTAACTGCGCGGGTGGGCTAAACCATCGCCCCGATGAATTTAATTTGCCCATGCGGATAATTATGGGCAGCTTCACCAAAATAGTCAGTTCTAAGCTGATTGGTCCATTTCTGTTCAACCGCATCCGCCAAAAATCTCGCCTACGCCGGACTTTGTACCAGGTGTATCGCGATCGCGCCGCCGTCACCGATGATCTAATCGATCTGCTCTACAATCCTTCCTGCGATCCGGGTGCCCAGCAAGTGTTTGCATCCGTACTCACCGCTGCCGCAGGACCTTCTCCTAAAGAGTTATTGCCTAAAGTAAAAGTGCCGCTGCTGGTGCTGTGGGGCGAAGCCGATCCTTGGACTCCGATCGCGGGAGCCGCCCTGTATCAAGAATTTGCTAAAACCCGTCCCTTAACATTCATACCCATTCCCAACACGGGGCATTGTCCCCAAGACGAAAATCCTGATGCCGTGAATCCTCTAATTTTGGATTGGTTAGCCCACCTAAATCAGAATTAATTTGGCAAATTTCTCGCATTTAT
>JBBSCL010000675.1:0-2385 GCA_038250345.1 Leptolyngbyales cyanobacterium | reverse complement strand
TTTATGAACATTTTGGCGAATGCAATTGATGCCTTACATGAGGTCAAGAAAGCAGCCCCCAACTTTTCACCACAAATTAGAATTCAAACTGAGCAGGTTGATGCAGGCACGATTCGAGTTGCAATTCAAGACAACGGTTTAGGTATTTCACCAGAAATTAAAGCTAAGCTCTTTGATCCTTTCTTCACAACTAAAGCTGTGGGCAAAGGAACTGGTTTAGGTCTCTCTATTTGCTATCAAATCGTTGAGAAGCACCAGGGTAGGATTGAGGTAATTTCAGAACCGGGACAAGGGGCAGAGTTTGTCATCCTCTTACCGATCCCAGATCTCTATACTGCTGAATAATTTCTCAGAGAGCGATCGCAAGGATGTGATTGAATTCAAAGTGGATAATGGATCGGAAAGCAGTGGTGTTCGTACCCAATTTCTCAAGCGGATGGTGGAGTCTTATGAGCAAATTGGTAAGTCGATTCAACTGCTCTACTATCCTCCGTACCATAGCAAGTACAATCCAAGGCATCACTGGGTTAGTGCGTGTGATGCCCGTTTTGCCAGCGCGATCGCTCCTATATTTGGTCATCATCAGCATTTACAAGCTGCTAGTCATCACCATCGGACCTTGAGGGAAAGAGGGGTAGGCGATGCTTCGATCGTGACAACGAGATTGGTGACGCGATCGCTGCTGAAGTTGCGTCCCTACAGTGCGGCACTCCAGCGGCTTGGTGGCGGATTGGTCGCAGCAACCGCGATCGCTATTTTGCTGGGATGGGATGTGCAAGTGCAGCTTTGGCTAGCACCTCTGTTTCCCGCCGCGCCTTTGTAAATAGTTCAGATATTCAAGTAGATCAATTATTTAAGGAGTTTGATTATGAAATTGCAACGCTTTTTTAGCCTAATTTCTCTGATTGCAATCACTACGGTTGTCACAGTTGCAGAGTATCAATCTGTTCGTTCTCAAAATGCTCCCGCTATGAAGCCAGAAGGCAGCATGATGAAGCCAGGAACGATGGCAATGCGATCGGGCAAGTTCGTCAAAGCCGAGCATCCCACTCAGGGAACCGTCATGCTAGTTAACGAAGGTGGTAAATCCTATCTGGCGTTTGACCAAACCTTTAAGACTGATGCGGGTCCCGATCTATATGTGATTTTGTATCGCACGGGGCAACCTCCCATCAGTGGCATTAAAGAAAAAGATTATGTGTCGGTGGCAAAACTGCAAAAGGTTTCCGGCGCTCAACGCTACGCGATTCCTCAAACGGTGAAGCCAGAAAATTTCTCTAGCGTGGCGATTTGGTGCCGCAAATTTAATGCAACATTCGGCTACGCTAGCCTTGGCAAGTAGAGAATCACTATGACAACTCCCCAACCTGCCCAATCACCGAAAAAAGCGGTTGTACCCAAACAGGCAATCTTTGCGAAAGCCTTTCACTGGGTCAACATTATCAGCCTGTTGGTGATGATGAGCAGCGGCTTGCAAATTTACAACGCTAATCCAGTGTTTGGCGGACGAGCGGGATGGCATTTTCCCAAAGGGTTGCTGCTGGGCGGATGGTTGGCAGGGGGGCGAGATTGGCACTTTACCTTTATGTGGGTGTATTCGCTCAACCTGCTGGCGTATGGGCTATTCATTCTTATATCTCGTCGCTGGCAGCAGCGCTATGTGTCTAGCAGTGATTTGAAGGCGCTGCAAGTGTCACAAAACGCCAAGCGTAAAACCTACGCATGGCATCGGATCGTATATACGGCGGTTATTCCAATCCTGCTGCTGGCGATCGCCAGTGGGCTGGCAATGTATAAACCCGCTCAACTTCCTTGGCTGGCAAGTCTGTTTGGCAGTTGGCAAACCCTACGCACCGTTCACTTTATCACCGTGCCGATTGTGCTTGGGTTCACGCTGATCCATTCCTTGCTAGCGTTTAGGGTTGGCAGTATGCGCCTGATCCGCTCGATCTTTGTCCGTTAAGTCTTCCATTCTCTAGGGCTACTGCTATGCCAATTATTCAAACCCATCGCCCAGTGCTAACCCGTCGGAGATTGTTACAGCTTTCTGGATTATCAGGCATGGGGTTGCTGCTGGGCAGTTGTGCTTCCACCTCCATTGCTGAGCAGGTGGGAGCCACGATTGATCCGCTCAACCAACGGGTGGAAGAGTTGCTGCTCAACCCGCAAGCGTTGGTGCCAGAGTTTCCAGTCAGCGCAATTGAGCCGGAAGCTCTGCTGATTAACACGTTTGATACAACACCGAACCTCGATCGCGCCAGCTTTCGCTTAATAGTGGATGGCGATGTGGCACAACCTCTGAGCCTAAGTCTGGCAGAAATCCAATCAATGCCCCTGACCTCAATGGTGATTCGGCATGTGTGCGTGGAAGGCTGGGCGGCGATC
>JBBSCL010000674.1:0-2390 GCA_038250345.1 Leptolyngbyales cyanobacterium | reverse complement strand
GCTTGAATTGACTCACATTCCGCGATCGCCAGCCGCTGCATTTCTTCCAATTCTTGCTGTGCCTGGTGGCGCATTCGATCAATTTCGGCGATCGTCTGCTCCCGAATCGACTCACACTCTTGCTGCACCCGCTGGCGGATCTGCTGTGCCTGCATCTCTGACTGCCGCACAATGGTTGACTCGTTCATCAGTTGATTGGAGCGGCGATCGGCAGTATCAATAATTTCCTGAGCATATTGCTCTGCCTGTAAAAAGACCTCTTCCTTGTGACGCACAATGGTGTCCGCCTCGTGAAACGCATCCGGCAAGCTTAAACGGATTTGGTCAAGCTGCTCGATAATCCGTTCTTCATCCAAAAAAGTTCGCCCAAAAAAGCGAGGACTATCGAGAATCATCTCTTCTAGTCGGTTCAATTCACGCTGAATATCTACTCCGGTTCGTCCACTTTCCCTGGAAGAAACTCCGTTTTGGGAGGCTCCAACAGCGGCGTTGAATCCTGCTTGAGGCTCGATATTGGAAGAATCTTGGCGTAACATTTATAAATATCTGGGGCGACAGGTTGAGGGACAAGATGATCTATTCGACCGCCAAGCTTAGCAATTTCTTTGACCAAACTGCTGCTGAGAAAGCTGTGTTCGTTAGAGGTTGCCAAAAAAACAGTTTCAACTTCCTCAGAAAGCGTCTTATTGGTATGTGCCATCTGTAACTCCATCTCAAAGTCAGATAACACCCGCAAACCCCGCAGTAGCACGTTTGCCTGTCGCATCTTCGCATAGGTAACCGTTAGCCCATCGAAGCTGTCCACTTCAACATTGGTGAGATGACCCGTAGAACGCCGGATTTGCTCCATGCGCTCTGCGATAGTAAACAGCGGTGCTTTGTTTGGGTTGCGTAGTACGGCTACGATAACCCGCTCAAACAGGCGAGAACCCCGTTCAATTACGTCCAAATGCCCAAGGGTGATTGGGTCGAAACTGCCAGGGTAAATTGCAAACACCAACGGGAACCAAATCGACTGATGAGGCGATTATAAGAGCAAATGCCAGTTTAAAAGCAGGAAGGTAAAGACGAGTTCAGCAGAAACAGACTGTTTTTCTGTCGTAACATCAGCTTGATAAGGAAAATAACGTTTCATGGTTGTATTACCTTCACCAAGAAATAGCTTAACTTATGACGAATGATCAATGACTCATAGAATTAATAATTAGATGAAGTGAATAATGGTCTCTTTGACGACAACAATTAAATTTTTGCAAGCACCCACTTCCGAAGCATGGATAGAGCAGGCGTTAGCAAATTTAGATACGGTTTTGTTGGATCATTCCCACTGTGAGCGCAAGGCGGCGGGAGTGGCGCTGAATCTGATGTTTCGCTACCCGGCACATACAAAACTGGTGCGATCGCTGACTGCCATTGCCCAAGAAGAACTAGAACATTTCGACCAGGTCAACCAGATTTTGGAGCAGCGTGGCATTCCGCTAGCGCCTTTGGCGGCTCCACCTTACGGAGCCAGCTTGAGTAAGCAAATTCGATCGCAAGAACCTGATCGCCTGTTGGATGCGCTATTGGTGTCTGCCTTAATTGAAGCTCGCAGCCATGAGCGCTTAGGTTTGCTGGGAACGCATTGCCTTGATTTAGAACTGGCAAAGTTTTATCGAGGATTGATGGCATCGGAAGCGCGTCACTACGGGATTTATTGGGTTTTAGCAACAACCTACTGCGATCGCGTCCAAGTCGAGCAGCGACTATCAGAATTGGCAACGGTCGAAAGTGAGCTACTCTCCACGCTGCATTCCGAACCCCGAATTCACAGCTAGTAGAGGTTTTACACCATGGCGACCACATTGTTGATCCAAGCAGACTCCGCTCCAATGGCGATCAACCTGCCCACATTGAGCCAGATGACAATGCCAGAGTTCTATGAATTTTGTCAGGTGAATCCAGAGTTGCGAATTGAGCGATCGGCAAAAGGAGAAGTCATTATTATGTCCCCAGCGTTTTCAGATAGCGGAAATCGCAATTTCAACCTTGCTGTGCAGATTGGAGTCTGGGCTGAAAAGGACGGGACAGGCATTGGATTTGATTCTAGTGCCGGGTTCACTTTACCGAATGGGGCGACCCGTGCCCCAGATGTCGCTTGGATTAAAGCCAATCGCTGGAACGAGTTAGCGGAGGCTGAAAAGGCTTCGTTTGCCCCACTGTGCCCCGATTTTGTGATTGAGTTGCGCTCAGCCAGTGACAGCCTCACCACCTTACAGGCGAAGCTACAAGAATATATTGAGAATGGAGCAGTTTTAGGGTGGCTGATCGATCGCAAACAGCGCCAAGTTCATATTTATCGCCCCAATCAAGCCATAGAGATTTTAGAGAATCCTGAAGCG
This sequence comes from Leptolyngbyales cyanobacterium, assembly GCA_038250345.1. Lineage (GTDB taxonomy): Bacteria > Cyanobacteriota > Cyanobacteriia > Leptolyngbyales > Leptolyngbyaceae > ULC077BIN1. Next base: position 9 of record JBBSCL010000674.1, on the reverse strand, counting down.
GTAAGTGGT
>JBBSCL010000673.1:0-2394 GCA_038250345.1 Leptolyngbyales cyanobacterium | reverse complement strand
GTGAGTGGCTGTCCGTGATGCCAAAACAGATAGTGCCGCCCCCAGAAAGGACCTGTTTGCCCAAAGGCGCGTTCTAATTCAGCGGAATGTCCATGATACACGCCCTGCACATCTCGATAGAGTTCAGTTCGTAATCGAGCGAGGCTTGCCCAGATAGGCAGCGATCGATTTTGCAAATATTCATCCACATGGCTTGCCTCCCACCAAGAAGTTGCATAGGCAAGCCGCTGCCCCGAAGCCGTTCGCAGCCATACTTGACGGCGCAATCGTGGGCTAGGAAGCACCTGAATTTGCTTCGGCGCTCCATCTAATTCCATGCCGATCGCCGACATATCAATCACATCCACTTCCGTCGGTTCTCCAGTCAAAAGCTGAAGATGCCGCGTGGGAGAGCCATCGCCCAACATTAACATTTGCCATGCTGGAGTAAGCTGTCCATGGGGCAATCCCCGTTGGATGTCCGTTTCGGTCGCTTGCCAAAGTGGAATTAGGGAATACCAAGTTGGCAACAGTAGGCTATCTAGGGGAGTAATCGTTGCAGTCAATTTCTTTACACAACTTAACCTCTTCTCAATCATAACCCTTGGCGAGTGACGAATGGCGAATGGCGAATGGCGAATGGGGAATGGGGAATGGGGAATTGGGAATGGGGAATGGGGAATGGGGAGTGCTGTGATTTGTTGAGAAGTGGGCAGAGAGAAAGTTTTCAGCGTTAAGATGCGACTTAGGCAAAACTCAAAACTTAGAACTTAAAACTCACCCTTCTTTTGCTCATGCTTTTTTTCTCCGCGATCGCTCGCTTCCTAACATCCTGCGTTCCCTCACCAAAAACGTCTCGTCGGTTGGGCTGGGTGATTCTGTGCTTGCTGACTGCGCTTTTGGTTGCCGTACCTGTACTATCGCAGCAGCCTGTGACGCTGAAGCTGTTGATGAGCGCGCCTGATGTGCCACCCTGGACAAATTACCTAGTGAAGGAATTCGAGGCGCAAAATCCAGGAATTCGTCTGCAAGTGATCGAAGGACCCAACAACGTCAGTCTGCTAGAGGATCTCTACACCACGGCGTTTTTGCTGGGTGATTCTCCTTACGATCTGGTCAACATGGATATTGTCTGGACTCCTAAGTTTGCAGCAGCAGGTTGGCTGAAGGATTTGACCGATGAGTTTTCGGAGCAGGATTTAGCGGCTTTTTCGCCATCGGCGATCGCGGGCGGGCGCTATCAAAATCGGCTATATCGCCTACCGACTCGCAGCGATGCGGGAATGTTGTACTACCGCAAAGATCTACTAGAAGCGGCAAACTTTGAGCTACCCAAAACATTTGAAGATGTAGAACGTATTTCTAAAGCGTTGCAGCAGCAGAAAGCCGTTCGGTGGGGCTATTTGTGGCAAGGCAAACAATATGAAGGTGCCGCTGCCATGTTTGTCGAGGTGCTGCAAGGCTTTGGTGGTTTTTGGGTTAATCCCGATACGCTGGAAGTCGGGCTAGATCAACCCGCAGCGATTCGTGCTGTCGAGTTTTTGCGAAACACCGTCAGTCAGGGCATTTCTCCCCCCGGCGTGACAACCTACGTAGAAGAAGATACGCGCCGCATTTTCCAAAACGGAGAAGCTGCTTTTCTTCGCAATTGGCCTTATGCCTGGTCTCTGTTCAACGCTGACAATTCCCCTGTAAAAGGTAAAGTGGGCATTATGCCGATGATTCCCGCCGCCGGACAGAGTGGCGGCTCGTGTTTGGGCGGGTGGGGTTTGGGCATTGCTAAAACTTCTAAACATCCTCAAGAAGCGCTCAAGGCAATTCGATTTTTGATTGGTGAAACTGCCCAAAAACAAGTCGTGCTGGATGCAGGCTACGTGCCGACCCGCGAAGCCCTGTTTAATGATGCCGCCATTGTCGCAAAATATAGCCACTATCCTGAGTTGCAAAAAGTGGTGAAAAATGGCGTACTCCGTCCCCCGATCGCCCAATATGCCCAAGCCTCCGATATTCTTCAGCGCTACCTTAGCGCCGCCTTAACCAATCAGCAATCCTCAGAACAAGCAATGAAAGGTGCAGCAGGGGAGACACGACGACTGGTGGAAGCGGGAAAAATGGCGAATAACGAAACCTGAAACCTGAAACCCAATGACCAGCAAATCGACGATGCGATCGCAAGAACAACGCACGGGGCTTTACCTGATCTTGCCTGCTGTGTTGCTGCTGCTACTGGTGTTTGCCTATCCGATTGGGCGATCGCTCTGGTTAGGGTTCTTTGCCCAAAATTTAGGAACCGAGTTAAAGCCCATATTTGTGGGCATCAGTAACTACGCCCGAATTATTGGAGACGGACACTTTTGGCAGACGTTTGGCATTACGGTGCGATTTACGGTGCTATCGGTTCTGCTGGAAGTGATC
>JBBSCL010000672.1:0-2396 GCA_038250345.1 Leptolyngbyales cyanobacterium | reverse complement strand
CTTTCAGATAGAAAAACTGCGCTTGCGATTCCCGTAGGGAGTCCTGTGGAAAGCTTCGCTAACGTTTCACGAATCGTCCCGCTTCAGCATACACACTGCCAATGTTGTTCAATGTCGTGACATACAGGTAGCGCGCCCAGAAATGCATTCGTCTCGGTTGATGATAATTAGACGCGATCGCCTGCTCCAAAAACTCCGTCAGCGCTCTTCCCCGTGGTATTGGCTGCTGCACTCCATAAATTGCCTGATTTGCCTCAATAAAATTAACAGGTTTAGAATTGCGGATATCTCGCCCCAGCGGGTAGCCCACCTGCTCGACCATCAGCAAAGCCCGATAGTAAGACTCCAGCGCTCTTTCAGGTTGATTCTGACGAAAATAACCTGTGCCAATATTGTTTAATATTTCTCCATCCAAGCCATAGTCTCCAGGACTTCTGCCGCTTCTAAACAACGCATCCTGATTAAACTCTAGCGCTTTTTGAGGTTGACCCAAGCGCTCACATACCAGCCCCTATAATCATCAATTCAACTTGTAGAGGCTCAGTTTTTGCCCATAAAAAAACCCCGAAGAGCCGGGGCGCAATACGGTAGAAATAACCTTGCCTTTGAAGCACTCAACTGTCGTGCTTACCAATCCACTGAAAAGCCATCCAAAATGATCGAGGAATTGTAAATTTGCAAAATAATCAGCAAAAACACTGCAAATAAACCCATGAAAACTCCCATTAGGAGGGTTGTTCCCCAACCAGGAACGACCTTACCGTATTCAGAGTTTAAGGGCTTGAGGATATCGCCTAACCGAGTCCGTTGTGCCATGGTCACCTTATGAGAATCTCGACAGAAGTTGTAAATGTTCGTTACATTATACGATGTCTGTGTACTCATAATTTTAATGCCAATGGAACCTGCAATAGCTCTTAACATTTCGATCTGTGCTGCACTGGTGGGTCTGACTGGATATGCCATCTACACGGCGTTTGGTCCTCCAGCAAAGAGCTTGAATGATCCGTTTGAAGACCACGAAGATTAGTCGCGATCGCGCTTTAACTTAAAACTAACTATTTTCCAGGGGCGGATGGCGATCGTTTGCCCCTTTGTTATGGGTTGGGCGATCGGCTGCTCCAATAAATCCACAGCCGTCTCAATCCTCAGATTCAAATCGCTGCTCAGGTTTAACTGCGCCTCCTCTCCATGGCACTCATAGCAGCGCAAAATCCACTCGTCGGGCGCATCTTCCGCTTGCTTCAACGCCATCAGCACCAGATTTTCCGCGCCTAAATCGAGCAGTGATCCCACGGGTGGCAACGTTCCAGTTTGAGCCATTTGATCCAGATTAAGTTCAACCTCAGATAGCGGCATATTCAACTCATAGCCGCGTCGTACCGTTTGAGCCTGTTTCCAATCGCCCGCATGGGGATAAATTGCGTAGGTGAAGTTGTGCTGTCCCTTGTCGGCTTCTGGGTCTGGCCATTCTGAGCCGCGTAGTAATGTCAGCCGCAGTTGATTGAGTTGAGCATCGTAGCCATATTTGCAATCATTCAATAAGCTCACACCATAATTTCCGTCGCTCAAATCTGCCCATCGCATTGCCGGAACTTCCCACTGGGCTTTTTCTGCGTCGGTTTGGGGCTTCGTCGTGCGCTGAATCGCTCCACAGGGAATTTCGTAAGTAGCAAAATCGGCTTCCAGGTTGAGCGGAAAGGCTGCTTTGACAAGAACGTGCTGCTCTCGCCAATTAACACGAGTCTCAATTCTCAGTACTTTTGAATGAGATTCTAGAATATAGTTCTGGTGAAACTTAGAATTACCTATTTTCCTGACAATGTGCAAAAGTTGATGCAACTTTCCATGCTGAAAAAACATTTTGAATTCAGTTGCAGGTAAAGGATGTTGAGCGTAATTAGGGTCAACATTCCATGCGTCCCAATATTGTCCAGCATCTTCAAAGGCTTGTAATTGGTTGCCTCCACTGCTGAGAATCTCGCGTTGATGCGTTTTGTCAAAGACGCTATCTAAGTCTCCAGTCGTTGGATTAATAGTGGCACGAAGAAATTCATTTTCCATAAAAAATGTCTCCCACTGCGAAACCCTTGGAAGCTTCGGTATCTGTACAACATCCTTACTGATTATTTGTGCTTTCCAGAAATGTACCCAAAAGAGACGATAGCCAACTGGAGGAATACCTTCTGCCAAAAAGCACCATTCTCCAGTAAATTTCTGCTCATAGGCAACTGGTTCACCTGTTAAGTCATAAACTCCTAAAACTTCGATACTTAAAAGTTCAAACGGGACTGTGGCGAGTTGCGATCGCTCCCAATTCAAAGGATTGAAAACCACTATGGGAACTGCATCAGGATGAGGTGGTTCAGGTAAGTTGATCTGAGCAGCGATCGCCT
>JBBSCL010000671.1:0-2400 GCA_038250345.1 Leptolyngbyales cyanobacterium | reverse complement strand
GCGAAGCTTTCCCCCAGACTCCCTACGGGAATCGCCTGAGTTGGCAATGACGCTAATCCTGAATTGCTGGACTGACTTGACTGAGTAGACCGAGGAGCAATGGGCGGCAAGGAAACATCACCCTCCATCAAGTTATTGTTCATTGGGCTAACATCAGAACCTTCCGGCGGCAGTGCTGGCTGAGCGATCGCTGGCTGAATGGCATCGACCTGAACCGATGTTGCAGTCGGAGGAACCGTTACCACAGCCGTTGATGGCTTTGACTGCACCGGAGGAAAACTAGACGGTAAATCAATTTCTGGGGAGGGCGGCGGCGGCAAAGCGGAAACGGGTGCTGGCGCTTTGACAGCTTCACGCGACAAATTCGCCCGACTTGAAGTTTGAATGGGCGGCATTTCCGCTGCTGCAACCGGCGGCGCATTGGCAATCAACGGGCGCAATACCCAAGTTGATTTGTTGGCTTTCTCTAGTTTTACCTGTCCTGGTGCAAAGACCGCATCCGCAGAAAGCTCCATCACAATTCGCGTTAGACCGGGCTGAAACTGAGAGACTCGCACTTGGCGAATCGCTCCAGAGTAAGTTTTTTTAACGCTGACCTCGCCCACTTCCGTATCAGGCAAATCCAACACAATCCGGGCGGGTTGCGCCATCAAAAAATAGCGGGGTGTCACCCCTTCTTTGACAGTCACTTCCAACTGTCGAGCCGCAGGATCGTAACGCCAATTCATTAAAGCCGCTGCCTGCACCCTTGCCGCCGCGATCGCCAGCGTTCCAGCAGTCAACAGTCCTATCAGACCCAACCTCAGCAGTTGCGGAGCATCTACCGAACAATCTTCGGCAGGAAAGGAATTCTGTCTAGACTCAAATTCTGGGTTTTGCATGATTGTGTTAGGAATAGGCACAGGATTTCTAGAAATGGCGCTGGATTTAACGCTAGAAAGGACTTGAGCGCGATCGCTGCTCGTGCTTCCATCCAACTCAATCGGCGGACCACCAGATGTAGAGCTAGATTGCTACTATTTACGCTAGTTTTTTCTAAATGCAGCGCAAGCTTTAGAAAAGTTTACAAATAGGTTTTAGAGTTTGGGGTTCTACATTGAATGGCTGAATTCAGTTAGATTTCTAACGTCCGGCACCTCTTAAGCCTACGTAAATCGCCTTCACTTGCTGCTGATATTCTGCGTCGTTGAATGCAGGATGGCGATCATCTAAAGCGATCGCGGTTTGTAGCTCAATCCACGATTTGCAGCCGCCATAAGCCTCGACATAAGGAACGACCTGGGGTTCAGGTAGCTTGTAAGTTCTAAGCAGTAGCCCCTGCACAGGTTGGTTTGGCTTCCATTTCAACCGATCTGTAACGCACTGCAAGTTCCAAATGTGAAATGGCAATAGACGAGCGATCGCGTCTGCTTGCGTAATCTGGATAATGTCCGTAATCTTCGCCCACGATCCAATTCTCACCTCATGGGGATGCCACCCAGATTCCACAGGCTGCACCTGAGCCGCATAGTTTGGCTTCAGCAATTCTGGCTGCTGATGTTCATAGGTAGGATACAGCAACACGGTTTCATGCTGCACGCTAAACCTGCCTTTCGCTTCTCGAATACCGCCCTTTCTCAATAGCAAAATGGTTTCCCCTTGCTCTAGGGCATTCACTGCCACCTGCCATTCTTTTAATGCGAATGTAGTTTCTTGCATCTCGGTTTAGGGCTGAAAGGTTTCTGGTATTCTGATGCTAATCTTTGGCTTTTTTCAAGGCTTTTAGCGGCAAATGCTGCCCTAACTGACTAGCATTAAGAGAGCCAGTACTATTGTATGAAAAACAATTTTCGCCCATGAATACTCACGATTTGTTTATGTTGATTTTGATGTTGTCTCCTGGATTGATTCTATCTGCTGCAATCATGGCGACCTTTGCTGCGGGTGGCTAATTAATAGGTAGTTCTGAGTTTTGAGTTATAAGTTTTGAGTTCGGCTTTCATTTAGCTGAGGTTACGTAGTTTGCGACTAATCCGATTTCTTGTAAGCGCTGCATCAAGTAGGCTCCGGCAGTAATTGAGGGAAATTGCTGAGTTCCAGTTTTGGCAACGCAGCGTGACAATGGAGTTAAATCGACCTCTTTGCGGGGATGCACAAAAAAGGGCATAGAAAAACGCCGATCGCGCCCTTCCCCTCGATTCACAACGCGATGAGTAGTGCTTTGCAGCAAGCCATTGGTCAGTTGTTGCAGCATATCGCCGCTGTCTACAATGATTTGCCCAGGGAGCGATCGAATCGGCAACCAGGTTCCATCTCGCTGTAGCAGTTCTAGCCCATCATCCGTCGCTTCACAAAGCAATGTTATTAAGTTGATATCTTCGTGAGGAGCCGCCCTGAGGCTAGCGGGATCGGCATTTGGCG
>JBBSCL010000670.1:0-2403 GCA_038250345.1 Leptolyngbyales cyanobacterium | reverse complement strand
GGACGCGCCGGACGAGATGGCAAGCCTGCCCATGCCCTCACCCTGATCAGCGAACCGACCGGGTTGCTTGATCCACAAGACAAGCAGCGCCGACAATTTTTTGAAACCCAAACGCAAAAGCAATATCGCACTGCCCAAGAACTGGTTCGCAAACTGCCGCTGCAAGGTGAGATTTTTGCCGTTAGCAAACAGTTTCCCGGAAGCGCGATCGCCCTTTCCCTATTGCATCAAGTCGGCTGTTTAGCGTGGACAGATCCGTTTCACTATGCGCTTCAGACCGGAGCGCGATCGCCAAAATTCAATCAGTCCAATACTGCCGCCGCTCAGCAGATGACGGACTATTTGCACACAAAAGCCTGTCGCTGGCAGTTTTTGCTCAACGCTTTTGGCTTCACCCGCGAAGCCCAATCGTTTCGCTGTGGGCATTGCGATAATTGCCAGTGATCAGCGATCGCCCATCCTGGCAATTTTTCAACAATTAATGAGTCGAAACAGTCAGAGTAGAAGGGTTAGCGCGATCTCCGTGTAGTTGAACGCCGCGATCGTTTGCCTCTAAGTGCCGCAGGATTTTGTAGATCGTTTCGATCTCGTCGGGTGCGCCTGCTTTAGCTGCTAACTCGGTTAAGGAGATTGATTGATCGGCATCCTTGAGGGCTGCGATCGCCCTTGCTTGCAGATCCAACACTGAAGCCGCCGCTTTTTTACCCGCTTCCACTCCCGGCTGATGGTAAGCGTTGACATTTACCAAGGACGCATACAAGCCTACAGCGCGTTCATAGAGGGCGATCAGCATCCCTACGGTGTAGGGGGTTACTTCAGGAATGGTGAGGGCGATCGAGTCGCGACGATTATCGTATAGGGCGCGGCGTGTGCCTTGCAGCAACCCAGAAAGATAATCACCTGATGTGACTCCCGGTTCCACTTCCATCGAGCCGCCTTCCCGATCTTTTAGCACTTCAATAAAGGTGGCAAAAAAGTTAGGCACTCCTTCCCGTAGCTGCTGCACATAGGCGTGTTGGTCAGTGGAGCCTTTGTTGCCATACACTGCGATCCCCTGGTTAACGACCTTGCCATCCAGATCCGTTTCCTTGCCCAAAGATTCCATCACCAACTGCTGCAAGTACCGCGAGAATAAGAGCAGGCTATCTTTGTAGGGCAAAATCACCATATCTTTTTCGCCCTTGCCGTTTCCGGCATAGTACCAGGCAAGAGCGAGTAAGGCAGCGGGGTTTTGCTTCAAGTCGGGAATGCGAGTGACTCTATCAACGTCTTTGGCTCCCTGTAAGATGGCGCGGATATCGATGCCCTGCAAAGACGCTGCTAGCAAACCGACTGCGGAGAATTGAGAGGTGCGTCCGCCGACCCAATCAAACATAGGAAACTCGGCAACCCAGCCTTCCAGCCCGCCTAATTCATCCAGCTTACTGCCCTGCATGGTAATGGCAACGGCGTGTTTAGGAAAGTTCAGACGTTGCAGTTCGTAGGCACGTTTGACTTCCAACATGCCATTGCGAGTTTCGGGAGTGCCGCCAGATTTGCTGGTGACGATGACGAGGGTGCTTTTGAGGCGATCGCCCAGTTTGCCCAACACTCGATCAATTCCAGCCGGATCGGTATTATCGATGAAGTGAATCCGTAGCGGGGAATCAAGCGGCGATAGAGCCTCAGATACAAACTGAGGTCCTAATGCGGAGCCGCCAATGCCAATGGAAAGAATATCAGTAAAGTGGGTGGCTTCAGGCGGAACAATTTCGCCCGCATGAACGCTCCGGGCAAAGGCTTCAACCCGCTCTAACGTTTCGGTGATTTCCTGACCCAATGAGGGTGGAGCCAGATCGGGATCACGCAGCCAATAATGACCCACCATGCGGTTTTCATCGGGGTTGGCGATCGCGCCGCCTTCTAACGCCGCCATAGCTTGAAAAGCTTTCTCAAATTTAGGTTTGAGCGTCTCTACGAGCGAGTCTGTAAATCGCATCCGGCTAATATCCAGATACAGCCCTAACCCTTCGTGGTAATAGAGCCACTCTTCGTAACGTTTCCAAAGTGCTTGAGTGTCCACATCTTTACTTACACTTGCAACCATAATGACGCTACCAAATTGTTTCAAAGTGTTCGACCAATCAGCCTACTGTTCTTGCCCACGATAGAAGGAATACAGTATTGCAGGGTATTTAATCCGCGATTACCAGACTTTACCAGGGTAATCTAAGCGATGCGCTAAGTCCATTTTGCGAACTTCCTAGGATTATTGTTATGTTCTGCGATACATCTTTCGCGGAGTTAGGGTTGCAGTTGGGCGGCACAGAGCGCTGAGCCAAGCAATCCCACACGCGGATTTAGCACCACATGCACGGGAATTTGGGCGATCGCTTTACTGACGCGCCCTTTGTCATTAAACGC
>JBBSCL010000669.1:0-2407 GCA_038250345.1 Leptolyngbyales cyanobacterium | reverse complement strand
GCCAGGGGTCAGTTGGTTGATGGCAGCGTTAGGGCAGGTAAACGCAGAAAAAGTGGCGCAAGATGTGGCGATTTTACAACAGCAATATCCCCTGGAAACTCCTGAGCAGTTGGCACAGCGGGTTGTTGCTGACAGTGCATTTAGAGCCGCTAGGATTGGATTAATCACAAACATCGTGCCGCCCTTCGCCTTAATGCTATTAGCGGTCGATATTGCTGCTGTGACTGCCCTGCAAGCTAAAATGGTTTATCGGATTGCAGCTATTTATGGTTTTTCGCTCGATGAACCCGCCCGGCGTGGGGAAGTTTTAGCTTTATGGGGGCTTTCTATGGGTGGATCAAGCGTCCTCAAAGCCGGGTTGAGTATTGTTGAAGTGATTCCTTTCTTAGGAGCAGCAGTCGGAGTCGCAAGTAACGCGGCTCTACTGCAATCACTCGGCTATGTTGCTATTCAGTTTTATGAAAAAAAGCAAGCCTCAATGGGCGACGTTGCATAGTTGGATGTGCCGTTTTTGTAGCAAACGTGCAGATTAACTAGCACAAAATAAGTTTTGCCCTGAATAAAGCGATCGCTCAAATACTGATTGGCAAAGTGTACCAAGCGATCGCGCTACTTAAAGATCAACCAGCGATTTCTGCAACGCCGACCGGGCAAGAAACATTAGTGCCGCCTAGTCCGCAATATCCACCAGGATTTTTGGCAAGATATTGCTGGTGATAGTCTTCGGCGTAGTAATACGGCGGTGCATCCAAAATTTCTGTCGTGATGCTCCCGTAACCTGCTTGACTTAGCATCGGTTGATAAGCCTTTAGAGTCGCTTCTGCTAACTGGCGCTGTTCATCTGAATAGGTGTAGATGCCAGAGCGATATTGAGTTCCGGCATCATTTCCTTGGCGCATCCCTTGGGTAGGGTTGTGGCTTTCCCAAAACACCTTCAACAGTTGCTCATAGGAAATCACTTTAGGGTCGTAGACAACTAAGACTACTTCGTTGTGCCCTGTCATGCCACTGCAAACTTCTTGATAGGTTGGATTAGGAGTGATTCCGGCAGCGTAGCCCACTGAAGTGCTAAAAACACCGGGTTGCTGCCAAAATATGCGCTCGGCTCCCCAAAAACAACCGATGCCAAACATCGCAGTTTCCATCTCATCAGGAAAAGGAGGCTTAAGCGGGTTGCCGTTAACGAAATGACAGTTTTTCAGTTGCATTTCCTCAGCGCGACCTGATAGTGCTTCTGTAGCAGTAGGCAGACTCAATTTCTTGCCAAATCCAAAAAGTCCCATTGGTTTCAACTCTCAACTTTGGAATTCTATCTTTACTCTAGTTCACAATTTTAAGAACCTGCTGAGCATTAGGGAAGAATTTGTTGAGTGGGATGGCATTTTGAGTTCCAACGATCGCTGACCCTGTTTAATTTCTAAGTTCTTTCATCAAGGCATCAATATCTCTCATGAGGTTGCCCGTATCCCCTTGGGCTTTGGTTAAATTCCGAGCTTGATCTAATGCATAAACCGCTTCTTGTTTGCGCCCAGATTCTTTCAGCGCCTTGGCTAATTTGTAGTGACCATTGGGATCATTGGGGGCAGTAGCAATGTATTGACGATAAAAATTCGTGGCAGTTGAGTAGTTCCGCTGCTCAAAGAAAATATCACCTAGCCCTTCTTGTGCTTCTGAGAGATTTGGGCGGAGAGCGATCGCGCGTTGATAGGCGCGCATTGCCTCTTCATAACGCTGCGCTGCCTGAAGCGACTTACCTATTTGAAGCTGAATGCTTGGATTTTGGGGTTCCAGTTGTACCGCTTTGTTAAAAGACGCGATCGCTTTTTCAGCATTATTCAACTGTAGCCACGCTGAGCCAATGTGGACTCGCGCCATTCCTTGCTTCGGACCAATTCGAGCCGCTTGTTGCAAAACCGTAAACGCTTCTTGAGGACGTTTCAACTGAATCAGCGCAGTTCCCAACAGTTCAAAGCCTTTGTAGCCATTGGGCGAAAGCATCGTAACGCGGCGGTAGATGTTCATTGCCTCGTCGTATTTGCCTTGACGAGCCAGCATGACTCCCATACTTAAATTGGCATTAACATGACGAGGATTAACCACAATCGCCTGACGATAGGCGGAGAGTGCCTCATCATTTCTGCCTAAACTAGCAAGGTTAAACCCAAGCGCATAGTGAAACTCAGCATTTTTAGGTTCTAGGGCGATCGCCTGCTGATAAGCACCTAGCGCCGCATCATAATTTCCTTGGCTGGCGTATAGAAAACCGATACCCGCAAAAATTTTAGGGTTCGCTTTGTCCAAATTAGCCGCTTGCTGATACGCCGCCAGCGCCCCTGCAACGTTACCAGAGTTTGCCAATCGCCGACCTTCTCGCAGTAGTTGGGTCAGTGGTTCGTTGGGGCTATTG
>JBBSCL010000668.1:0-2409 GCA_038250345.1 Leptolyngbyales cyanobacterium | reverse complement strand
GGGGAAATAACGTGCGATCGCATAGGGCTAGAGGATGAATAGCAACAGCGGCATTGAAGACAAAATGTACACCATTCAAAAAGCGCGATCGCGGTCATGATCGCTTCTGATTCAGTTTTTATCAGCCTTTCAGCGTTTTTACAAAATTATTATTTTCTTTACATACGATCACAATGGAGGGATGGAAGGCATCTCAACGAATAGCCGTCGCTTAAATGGCGATCGCGCCAAAACTGCCTGCAATTTCATTGCCGAAACCAATCTGGGTCACTGCTGAAAAGCTCAAGTGAATTGGTATCGGCAAAATGAAAACGCCAAATAAAAACTAAATGAATGAATGCAAGAATCAGGAATTGTTAAACGCCAATAATTTTGCTATCAGCTTTTAGCAAGTCAGCGATCGCCTGCCCTTCTAGAGGCGGCTGAGAGGGTAACTCTTGGCGGCGATCGGTAATTAGCCAGTCCAATGATGCTGCCTGGAGATCAATCGTGGCTCCCGTTTTATCCACACAGTAGCGACCATAGACCAACTTATTCTCCAGCCTTACCCCCGATCCCAGGCGAGAATAGTCAAAAATTACGCTGTCCTTAACGATCGCGCCACTGCAAATCCAGCAGTTGGGACCAATCATCGTCGGACCAATAATCGTTGCGCCATCTTCAATGTGGGTCATGCCACCGATATAAACTGGACCTTGAATGTTTACTTTATCTAAATTAACGGCAACGTTTAGTCCTGCATAGATTCCAGGCGCAATTTCGCGTCCAGGAATTTGCACATTTTTCACTTCCCCTGATAGCACCCCACGAATTGCCTGCCAATAATCAGGCACTTTGCCAATATCGACCCATTCAAAATCCATCGGAATGGCGTAGAAAGGAGCACCTATTTCTACCAGTTTTGGAAACAACTGACCGCCAATGTCAAACTCTACGCCGGATGGAATATAGTTCAACACTTCGGGTTCAAAAATGTAAATACCCGTGTTGATGTTGGTGCTAAGCGCATCCTCAACCTTTGGCTTTTCTTGGAAAGCTTTGATTTTGCCGTCTTCATCGGTCACCACCACCCCGTAGCTAGACACTTCTTCGCGGTCAACGGTTTTGGTGATGATGGTCGCGATCGATCCTTTTTCCTTATGCCATTTCACGGCGGCTGTCAAATCTAGGTCAATCAGCGCATCGCCGCACAGCACCACAAATGTATCGTCAAAAAAGGGAGAAAAATCTTGAATTCGGCGCATTCCTCCAGCCGATCCAATGGCTTTTCCTTGCAATTCACCGTTTTGGTCAATGTAACCTTCAAATGAGTAAGCAATTTGTACGCCAAACCGCTGCCCATCCCGAAAATATCCTTCGATTTCATGGGCTAAATGGCTAACATTTACCATGATCTGGTCAAACCCATGTTGCCGCAATAGTTCTAACAAAAACTCCATGACTGGTTTTTGCAAGATCGGAATCATGGGCTTAGGAATCGTGTAGGTAATCGGACGAACCCGTGTGCCTTTGCCCGCCGCCAAAATCATGGCTTTCATAATACTCCTCTCAATCCTCAGCCTTTAGATTTTAACCGTCTAGTTACCTAAACGCTTCATCAATGAAGCATGGTAAAACTGGAGATGCCCTAGTTTCCACCTAAGCTAACTCATCCGCAGGGAAGATGTCAGCGTTCAAGGTGAGTGGGCGAACTTTTAGGTCTTGATAAAACTCATCCTGTGAAAGCTCTACTTTGGATTGAGCGGAGAGCAGCAACAGCGCCCAAAAAATGCCGACGCGATCGCGCCTGGGTGGATGCTGATCCTCAGACTGTTGATTGGCGGCGGGTTGAGCCTGCGCCCAGAGATCCAACAGCAGTTCAAAATCGAGCCAGCCTTGAGATGCGAGTGAGGTCGCGTGATCCTCAAAAAACTGCTCTAGAGTTGCCGCCATTTCAGACAGATTTTCTTGGTGGGCAAGCTGGGCGATCGCGCGCACCGCTTGCGACCGAGACTGAGCGGCTGGACGTTGAAAGCGCTTTCGAGGAGATGGATCTTCTAGAGCTTGAGCGATCGTGCGTAGCTGCTCAATTAAATCGGTCAGCGTAACCCGGCGACGCTGTGGGGGTTGAGCAACGGCACGGCGACGAATCCGGCGCTCTAAATGGGGTGGCAAGCCATTACCAGCATCTTCTAGCATCACCTCATCTTCTGGGCTACTTTCTTCATCGATCGCTGGGTCGGCTTGGATCAGATTATCGGCTTTTAGCAACACCAGCATGGACGCATACAAAAAAGCCTGTCCAGAAGAAGACAGACTCTTTTCATAAGGCTCTTGCCCACTGACAACGGCTGGCAGTTGATTGAGAAAGCGATCGATTACCTCAATCACTTTCACATCCCAAGGGTCAATTTCCCCTTGTTCTGCCAT
>JBBSCL010000667.1:0-2412 GCA_038250345.1 Leptolyngbyales cyanobacterium | reverse complement strand
TCGCTATCGTGGCGAACGAGAACCGATCGACCCAATTGCCGGACATATTCCAGGAGCCGTAAACTACCCCTGGCAAGAGGTTACAAATACTGACGGATATCTGCGATCGCCCCGTGAGCAACGTCAACGTTGGCAAAGTTTGTCGGATGCAGACGAAATCATTGTGTATTGTGGCTCTGGAGTAACAGCGTGTGTCAACCTGCTGTCGCTAGACTTAGCTAATATTTCAGGAAAACTGTATGCCGGAAGCTGGAGTGATTGGTGTTCTCATCAACCCAGTTCGCCATCAAACTAATCGGTCAAATCAGAAAATAACTAAGCTTAAACTAACGCTGATTCCTAATAAAAAACTATTGAAATTGATCGCAGATTCGGTTGAAGTGCCTGTACTGATTCCACCATATAGGCTGATTTGTGTGTTTCGGAAGGCGCTGTAACTAATTCTGCCTAACACTTGGTGATATAAATCGGTTCGGGGCTGCACGGTGAAATTGGCAGCCGCAAATTGATAATCTAACCCAAGCTGAACGCGGGGAGTTAGACCGTAGTTCAAAGAAAGAGACAACACATTGATAATCCGAGAGCGATCGCGGGGTTCGGTAAAACTAATCCGAAATTGATAGAACGAATTGAGAGATAGATTTTTGGCAAGCTGATCTTGGCGGCTTAGCTCAAACCGAATTGAATGATCATTTAAAAATCGCGTTCCCGCTGACAATCCAGCAATCTGATTGCCCGAAATAAAAAATTGCTGATTTGTCCAGCCAATTTCCGCAGACATGGAAGGCAACAACCGCTGAAAAATACCAGCCTTGAGCTTTATCTCACTGTAATTAAACTGCGTCAGGCTGAAATATTGATTGAGCGCCCCTTCTGCCGAAGCATTTAAGTAAGTGCTAGATCCTAAAGCCGGTAAAACCAGTAAAGAAATTGCGGGTCTAAGTAATCCATCTTGAACGGGATTTAACCCAGACAAAATATTGTTGCTTCTAAAAACATCCAGCCGTGGCAGCAAATACATTACGGGTGCAGAGGTCGCAGTTGCCGTAGGGATTTGCAACCGCAAACAGCCTAATTCTGGATCGCACCCAGAGGGCACAGGCGGCGCAAATGGACTATTAGGATCAGATGGACTACCCGGAAAAACTGGGCGCTCCGACGATTCTTGCAGTCGCAGATTGCCTAAATCAGGATCGGCAGCCAACAGCGAATCCATTGCGGTTGATTTTGGCAATTTGGGACGATCGCCCTCCGGTTCAAGCAAGGGCATTTCAAAATCACCAGGTTCTAAGGCTTTGAGCTTACTAGCAGCAAAAGCCACTTGAGACGATCTAGGAGACAGCCTTAACGTTGCGGCGTTGCGAGAAAAATGCCCTAAACCAAAGGCAGCTTTGGTCGTAGGTTGCGCTAGGGGTGGTGTTCTTTCTAGATCTGCTTGCACTTGCTGCAATTCTGCAAGGATTTTAGAGGAATTTGTAGATGTGGGGGGATCTAAATTTTGCAAAGCGCGCTGTTTTGGATTCAAAGAAGCTAACTCTTGTTGAATCTCAGCAGAATGACTTGAAAGCGAATCTAGGGACGGCTCACTGTAGGCAGGATAAGATTCCAACAGGCTAATAAACCAAATCAAAACCCATTGCCACTGCTTAAAGCGCAACAAAAATACCCGTAACACATTTGGCTTCACCCTATGACGAAATGACAATTCAGGAACCGTGAAACTACTGAGATGCTGCCAACGAACAACCGACTGTCTATATAATGAATAGCGTTAATGCAGTTAATTCATCATTTGCTTTAAAAGCATAGTGATATTAACCTAGAAAATTCGGCGCAATCATATCACTCAAAAGTAGTATTCATCACCATTTGATTAACTTTTGCAGGTTTTTGTCAAGAATATTTGCCTATTTAATGTGAAGATTTCATCAAGCTTGCCCTGATCATACTTCTCAGAAAATTTACGTAGTTATGATGAGCTTACTTTGCGGATATTGTCTGATCTCATAACCTTGATCTCATAATTAAGCTAAAGTCCGTATGGAACAGCCTAAACGCATGGAGTTTTATGCATAAGCAACTTCTCACCACTCTTGCAATCGCTTTGTGCGGTTCGGGCATTGCTTCATTGCCCTTGACAGCGAATGCTCAGACTCTTCTAACCCGTGCCACGGTTCGAGATTTGCGTAACCAAGTTGAGCTTTTTTTAAAAGAGCAACCCAAGCGTCCTGCCAAGAAGTCGGATAATCTAACTCCAGGCGATTCGCTACGAACCCATCGTAAAGCTATGGCAGAGCTTCGCTTTAACGACAATTCCCTTGCCAGAATTGGGGAGCAAGCTATTTTTCACTTCATTCCAAATACTCGCAACCTGGAGTTGAAAAAGGGAACCGTACTGCTGTTGATTCCGCC
>JBBSCL010000666.1:0-2426 GCA_038250345.1 Leptolyngbyales cyanobacterium | reverse complement strand
GTTGGCATTGAACGCGCCGTTCGGGAAATGAAGCTTGTGATTCGCGGCAGTTCATAAAAATTATAGATTTTTTAGCCATGAGTTTTGAATTAAGCGATCAAATTCATTAGGCTCCTAGGTAAGATCAAATCCTGCAATTCAAATCTCAGAATTTACTAGGTTAAAACGGGTTCACTATGCAAACTTACTATTTCATCCTAGCCAGTCAAGGCTTTTTAGCTGGAGAAGCTCTTGATGAAGTGCTGAAAGAGCGTACCCGGTATTATCAAGAGCAAGAAAAAGAAATAGACTTTTGGCTTGTTCATCAACCTGCTTTTTTGGAAGCTCCAGAGATGGCGGCTCTCAAAACCCAGTGTCCTCAGCCTTCCACGGCAGTCATTTCAACCAATCCTCAGTTTATTAACTGGCTTAAACTGCGACTAGAATTCGTCATTACCGGAGAGTTTCAAGCTCCCTCAGAGACGATCCCGCAAGCGATCGCGTCTTTGGCACCTGCATCATAGGTTGACACACAGTTTTTCATCTGCCCATGCAACAGCAGTATCGCTCCGTCTCCAATCCCTCATCGTTCAACGGTTATGCACTAATGATTCAAGCCCTCCATCATCAATGCGTCGCGATCCTGGCAAGCTCTATCTTGTTGTCAGCAGGGACAAAAGTTCAAGCTCAAGCTTTGCCACCTGCCGAAGTTTTGCCTCTTCAAACGGCTAGTTATGCCACCTGTCAGCCACCAGCGCCCAGTGAATATCTATTGCTGGTTGTGACTCGTACCCCCGATAGCCAAACACAAGTGCAACAGCTTTTACCACCCAATACGACCGTTGGCGCTTGCACTTACTTAGAAGACACCGTGACTCGTGTTGGCGGATTTAGAACTGTTGAACGGGCAAATGCCTGGGCAAAATACGTGACGGAGACGACTGGTTTAGCTGCCTTTGTGGCTCGTCCTGCGGAAACTCCCCAAGCTTCATCTACGGCTGGGACTTCTACACCTGCCGCGATCTCAAAACCGCAAAAGCCAACAGCCTCACCTTCCACGGCAGCAAAGCCAAATGATTCTAGCTATAGCCCTAAGCCGCTAGGGCTTGGCTATGCGGTGCTGGTTGACTACCAAAACCAACCCGAAATGGCGGTCAAAGTTCGGCAAATCCTTGGAAAAGATTTGGGGCTGGTTTCCTATGGACAACGCCCCTACCTGTTGGCGGTTTACACGGCTGACTCAAATGCGGCAAATACGGCACTGCAACTGTTGAGCGATCGCGGCTTTTGGGCAACTCTCGTAGATAGCCGTCGCGTCATTTTGCTGCGCCGCACCGTTTCCCTACCGTCTACGGCTGCAACGAATCGGTAGATTTCAAGGCGCAATTCCTATGGGTTAAAAGAGTGTTCTACACTTTTATGATTTAGCTGCCAGCCTGTAGCGCTGGTTCCTCTTTAACGCAAAGCCGTTCGATCGCTTGATCTGCGGTAATTAGACGTTTTAAAACCACCTGTCCAATATTTTTTCCTTCAGCTTCTAGTTGAATGCGATCGCTAGGCTTAACCTCCAGCATCAACACCGCCTCTTCAACCCGATAAAGGCACAATTTCTCACCATTCTCCCAAATGAAAAGCTCCACTTGCTCAATCTGGGGTTTTCGTCGCCAAACGCTTTCGCTCCACAGTCCGCTCAATTCCCAAACTCGACCAATTGTCCAACCATCTGATAAAAAAAAGTATTTCACAACCTTTAAAAGTCCTGAAACTCGTGGTTTACCTCGCCATTAGTCTAGCTGATACTTTTTGCATATGGTGATTAACATTGAGACATGGGTGCATCCCAGAAATTTAGCTTACTCTCTCATCCACTGGCGCGTGCCAAAAGATAGACACGATTGCGCCGCCACTTCGGCAGCTTTTTCCAATGCTTCCACAAAATTAGTTTGCAGGATGAAATAGCAAAACGCGCCATGAAAAATGTCGCCTGCGCCCAGGGTATCGACGGGCTGGATTTTGGGAACAGGAATGTCGCCTGTCTGAGCGCGATTCGTGAAACGTTCGCGAAGCGTCTCCGAAGGAGAATCCCCGTGGAAATCGCCGTACCAAATCGGCTGCTCTCCTTGGGTGATGGCAATATAAGAAATATCAAAGTTTTTTAGGTATGCCACCACGTCTGCTTGAGTGACGCAGTGGGGCGGCTGAAAGTTGGCGGAGCAAATGGCATAATTCACCAGCGGCAGCACAGTTTCTAAGCCGGGTTTCCAACTGCCGCCGTCTAGCACCACCGGAATATTGAGCGTCTTGGCTTGTTGGGCGATCGCTTTTCCTATGCCTATTTGATGCCCATCCAGCAGCACAACATCTACGCCCTGCAAAACATCGACGGGAATTTGGGCGGGATCTGCCTGAAGTTTGACAGCGTTGATGGAGATGACAGCGCGATCGCC
>JBBSCL010000665.1:0-2433 GCA_038250345.1 Leptolyngbyales cyanobacterium | reverse complement strand
TGGAGAATCCTTGTTGGGTCAGCCAGTCTGCCAATTCTTCACTTTCCCGCCGCGATCGCACATACACCAAACCGGATTGGTTGGGGTGCGCCTGGACAAATTGCAGCAAGCGCGATCGTCGTTGGCGCGGTGTCCACACGATTTGAACGTTCAAGTTGAGATTGGCACGATAAGGATTTTGGCGAAAGATTTGGGGCTGATGGAGTTGCAAAACGCGCTGAATGGTTTGCTGCGCCTGCGGATCAGCCGTAGCGGTAAACGCAGCAATGGAAATTTGGCTGCCTGTTGGTTTTGCCTGCAACAAGGCTGAACGGACTGCGCCCAACCGATAATATGCCGGACGAAACGTGTCGCCCCACTGCACCAAACAATGAGCTTCATCTAAAACTAGCCGATTAATTTGCAACTCTGGTTTGCACAATCGCTCCCAAACTGCCGGACTCAGCAAAGTTTCTGGAGAGAGATAGAGTAAGCGCAACCGCTGATGTTCCAGTGCCCACAGCGTTTTGCTCGTCTGCGATCGCCCTAATTCACTATGCAGCAGCGCCACAGATTGTTGAAAGCGGCGATCGCGCTGGTGTAGTTCCTGGACTTGGTTCTCCATCAAGGCGACGAGCGGCGATATGACCAGCGTTAAACCGGGCTGCATTAACGCCGGAAGCTGAAAGCAAACTGATTTGCCGCCGCCCGTGGGCAAAATAATCAGGGCATCGCGTTGTTGCAATAAACACTGAACAATTTCACCTTGGGGAGGGCGAAAGCTGGAATAACCCCAAATTTGCTGGAGTGTGGCTTGAATTGCCGTCTGGCTAGCTGGCTGCTTGGAGAGTTGGCTAGAGCGTTTGATCGGTTGAGTTGTCATAGTCGTGTTTGCACCCTGAGTAACTTCAGAGTTCCCCCAAGGCAAAAAAACTCAACAAAAAAAGAATCCAGATTCAGTGCAGACGGCTTGTAAGCGCTGATCCCAAGGGTCGTTGGGCAAGGTGGTTAGGGTGGCAAAATCGAACACAATACCAACGGTGTTTTTTTGATTCCAAGGAGGTCTGCTGAGTAGGCGATCGTAATAGCCGCCGCCATAGCCTAAACGGTAACCCTGGCGATCGCAGGCAACGGCAGGCACCAGGATCAAATCCACCGCATCGGGTTGAATCACGGGCGCATCGACAGACGGTTCTAAAATGCCAAAAGCCCCGTTTTGGAGAGGTAAGGAATCATTCAACGACCATTCATGCCAGCACAATTCAGCATCTACACAGCGAGGAAATCCCCAGGTTTTAGGCAGTGAAAATAACGAACTCAAATCTGGTTCTTGACGAGTGCTAAAATACGCCAAAATCAATTTTGCATCGACAAATAACTGAGATGCTTTCAACTGTTCACAAATCTGCAAACTTTGATGTTGATAAGTTTCTAATAATAATGATTGACGAGTTTTAAGCAGCGATCGCCGTAGTTCTTTCTTATTCACGTGTCGGGTATCAGGTGTCGGGTGTCACTCACTCAAAACTCAAAACTCAAAACTCAAAACTCATTTCCCGCACCGCCATTCTCAAATTTCCCTGATGCTTGCTGAGTAGGCGATCGCTGGCTTCTTTTTCCAATCCCGTCCAGTGCATTAGTAGCGCAAGTTTGACATTGCGATCGCTGCGTTCTAGCAAAAAACCTGCATCTTCGCGGGTGAGTTCAGTCAAGTCACACAGAATGCGGAGGGCGCGATCGTGGAGTTTGGTGTTCGTCACCGCCACATCGACCATGCGATTGCCATACACTTTACCCAATTGCACCATAGTGCCAGTGGAAATAATATTTAGGGCAAGTTTAGTGACGGTGCCTGCTTTAAGGCGGGTGGAGCCTGCCAGAATTTCCGCTCCGACCAATAAGCGAATATCGATATCGACATCAACATCGACTTGCTCTTTGGGCACACAGGCAATGAAAACGGTCGTAGCTCCTCGTTGGCGGGCGGCTTGCAATGCGCCGTGAACGTAGGGCGTGGTGCCGCCTGCGGTGATGCCGATGACGACATCTTGAGACGTAATTTGATGATGGGCGATCGCGCTTGCTCCATCTTCGGGGCGGTCTTCCAAATCTTCTGAACTGCGAACTAATGCGCCAGCCCCACCCGCAATGATGCCCTGCACCTGCTCTGGATGCGTACAAAAAGTAGGCGGACATTCTGCGGCATCTAACACGCCCAACCGTCCGCTGGTGCCTGCACCAATGTAAAACAGGCGACCGCCCTGCCGCATTGCCGCCGCCGTTTGGGTAATGGTTTCTGCCAATGCTTCACGCGCCTGGGCGATCGCGGCAATCGTCTTCGCATCCTCTTGGATGAATAAATCCACTAGTTCCAACGGCGATCGCTGGTCTAAATTTTCGCTATTTGGGTTTGCCTGCTCCGTCAACAGATAACCGCGTTGCAAATCCTTCATG
>JBBSCL010000664.1:0-2440 GCA_038250345.1 Leptolyngbyales cyanobacterium | reverse complement strand
TCGCAATTCTGGACGATCGCGTTGAATGCTGCCCCATCTTGAACGCGATCGCTGCCGTGGTGAATGTGCGATCGCAACTGCGGTGCAAACTTCTCAATTTCCTTTTGCCAATTGCCGACCACAGAAGTGGGCGCAATCAGCAACGTTGGCAGAGTCTCACCGGCTTGGCGCTCCTGCACCAACCGCGCAATCACCTGCGCCGATTTACCCATGCCCATGTCATCCGCCAGACAGCCATTTAGCCCCAAACTTTCCAGATAGTGCAGCCAGGAAACGCCCCGTTTTTGGTATTCCCGCAGGGTGCCGTTAAACGGCTGTGGCTCCGGCAAGACTTCCAAAGCGCTTTTATCATTCAACCGCGACAGCATTTCTGTCAGCGTTTGGTCGTGATCTACCTCAAACTCAAAGCCATCTTCCCCCGTTGCCGTCAGCTTGATAAAGTCCAGCAAGCCCATTTCAGGGTGTTCTTGCTTGTGTTTTTTCCAGAACTCCAGCATTTGCTGCATTTTATCGGGGTCTAACTCCATCCATTGCCCCCGAAACTGCACCAACGAGGATTTGGCGTTGACTAACTGCTGCCATTCCTTCTCACTCACGCCTTCCCCGCCAATGGACAGTTCATATTGATAATCCACTAGGGTATCAAAGGAAAAATAGCTTTTGCTTTTGTCGTTGCCACCCATTTTGCGTCCACTGGCTTTGAGACGAATTTTGGCGCGCTGCCAGCCTTTGGGAGTCCACCAGGCAGGCACGATCACCTTATAACCTGCTTCTTCTAACACCCAAGCGGTTTCTTTGAGAAAGATTGCCGCATCATCTGCGGTTAGCGCGATCGCGATCGGCTGATCAGTATCCAGCCCTGCCCATAACGCTGAATAGATCCGGGCGGCGTAGCCCAGGTTCATCAACAGCACTTGCTCAAAATCTTTGCCAAATTCCTTGTGAAACTGCTTTTGTTCGGGCGATCGCATTTGCCAATAATCCAGTAAGGCAATTCGCTGTGAGGGATCATGTTTGGCAGCAACCTGAAATTCTAACGTCCAGGGTTCCTCTGGCTGGTCGGGCGACTTTAACTGAAAGCACAGATGGAAGGGCATTTCGGTCTGGCTACGATGAATGCGATCGCGCCAGGTTTTCCACTGTTGATACCACTCTAGAGCCTCTGCTGAACGGTTCGGTGTGGTGATGTGTTGGGGCGACAAGCATAGTTCCAACAAGGAATCCGCAACTTTCTTGTCAAACACTGCGGTTGAGGGCGAATGAGTTACCAATTCCGTCAACAAGCATTCTGAGAAGTGGCGGAGTAGGGTCACTTTATCGTGCAGTGTGGGTTGGTCAGGCGGAGCGGTAAACCCGGCGGCACAGACCAGCGGCATCACTTCCGCATACTGCTCAATCTCGGCTTCATACTGCTCTGATACAATTTCCCAGGCGGCATAGAGTTCAAAATCAGGCGTTTGGGTTGAGGTGCTGGCGGTTGAGGTGCTGGTAGCTGCCGATTTTTTGGTGCGGGTAGCCGTAGATTTGGCAGCAGATTTGGCGGTAGATTTAGCGGTGGATTTAGCGGCACTGGCAGTACGGGACGTTTTTTGGGTGGGAAGCGATCGATATTTTAGGGCTGGAATGTAGCGATCGCGCAAAATCACCTGCTTGAACGCCTGCGTGTAGTGATACCAAAACAGCAAATCGGCTCCCAGTTGCACATCTGCTAATTGGTGCAGTGCCAAAAAGTGCAATTCATTCAGCACCTTAATCACGTTGTTAACCGAGGCGTACTGATATCCGTTTTTAACCAGTGCCGTCGTTTTATAACAATCAACCTGCCAGTATTGCCAATCAAAGGTTTCTGGCAGCTCTGTTTCTAGATATCGCGCCAGTTCTAATGATGGCAACGGTTGCTCAGCGATCGTGGGCAAGAGAAAATATTGCGGCAAAATCTCTAGTTGTGGCGGCTGGCGTGTCGTTGTAGCGCCGGATTTAATCCCCAATTCAGTCGCCAAAAACTCTGCCAAACTTGTTCCAGCAAGCTGATGAGGATGCACGGAATCAGTTTTGCTGCGTTTGCGCGTTGCTTCGGTGGTTTCTACCCACAAGTAAAATGCGCCGGTTTGAATGAAGTCCGCTGCTGCGGGAATCCAGGTGCCGTGAAGAATCTTCATGACTCAACTGCCTGAAAGGATTGAATTGAATCTATCAAACCTGAATTCTTAATACAAGTCACTACTAGCAATTTAGGCAGTTTTTGCAAAATTTATGCCCATATCTGATTATTCTTCAACCTGCCACTGGGTCTTGGATTGGGCGTTTCTTGAAGATACTTGTCGGATTCCTAAAAACAGGCTCCAGAAAATCTCGCTCTGATCTGCCACATCGCGCTTAACTTGCTCATCTAAGAGGCGACCATCAAGGTTGGCATCAAAAACAAGCGGTTACATGCCAG
>JBBSCL010000663.1:0-2440 GCA_038250345.1 Leptolyngbyales cyanobacterium | reverse complement strand
GCTTGAGCCAACTGAGGATCTTTGAGTTCCCCAGTGCTAATTAGCTGATCAATCTGAGCCAACTGAGAATCTAACTGTCCTCTAAATTGCTGCACTTGGGCATCAATTTGACTTTCTGCTTTAGTGGCTTCCTGAGCAATTTGCTTCATTTGAACGTCTACTGCGTCACGTGTGGCAACTACACTCCAAGGCGCTACCAGTAAAAAGAACAGACCGAGTATGCTTGATAAAATGAGGGCAGTAAGTTTGAGCCAGGGTGCAGTCCGAGTTGCATCGTTGCTGCCAGCCTCTAGCCAAAAACCGATGAACAGCAATGCTAACCCGATCAGAGGGAAGACCCCGCGATCGACGACCTGAGTTGTAAAAGTAATGACCCACTGGCTATCTTGAAACTTTGCCGTCGAAAGCAGCACAAGATAGTCAATTAGGCTAGTTAAAAGGAGTAAAGCTCCAATTAGTTTAAGGATTAGTGGAGTCCAGGGGGAAGAATTGATGGCTTTCATAGCTTGGTGTCTTGTGTCGGGGTCTTGTGATAGAGGCGGATGGCGATTTCCATAGAAGTCCTGCGGAAAGCTTTGCTAATGTTTTACGAATCGTAGGCTTTTTTGATCAGCCAGAATTTAAACCGATCTGTAGCCTTCCCATACTAGACCAGATGCGTAAATCAGCATAAATCCTCTTGGTCAACTTGCTTTGAAGTCGCTGAGAACTCTTGTATGCATGGCTTTAACAGATTTTAGTGCTGTAACTGAAGGTTATGATCAATGGATGGCAAGGTCTGGTAAGATCTTGTCCTAAATTCGGCATTCATCTTGTAAAGTTGGTAGAACTAAATACGAACGGCGATCGCGTCTTCTCTAAAATTCCTTCAAAAGATCGTCCACTCATTTTTGATAAACCGGGTTATGCTTACCTGACTTTGATTCCTACTGAGTCTTCGCGAGTGTTGCTTATGCCTGATTAATCTCTAGAAATTAATAGAGATTGTTTTAACAGCCCTCTAGTAGATCACTTCTTTATTCACCTAGTTTGGCTATTCTTTTTGCCAAGTGTCGCCCTGATGACTGCTGTGCCCCTTCCTCGACAACCCTCTCAGCCACCCGATCGCACTGGTAGCAATATGCCTCCAGAGGTGACTCCTGTGTTTGCGTTGAAAGAGTTGGTGGCTCGCCTCAACAGAGAGCAACATAAGATTCAAGATTTGCTGAGTTCTTTGGGCTTTGCGCTCCGAAGCTTTAATAATCTCAATCAATTTTTAGAGTTAATCCCGCTGATGGCAAGCCGGGTTACCGATTGTGATGGGGGAGCGCTGCTGCTATTTAAACCCAACGGGCAGGTGCGCTTAGAGCGATTGCACTGCCAAGATAGCCGCTGGAGTAAAGATTTGCGGAAAGCGCTGGAAACCGCCACGCGGCAGTCACCGGCTTTTGCCAATCGCAGCGATGGCGCGATCGCACCCACACAGCAAGCGATCGCCGATTTAGATCATCAAGTGAGCCACTACTTAGGCACAAGCGTTCAGCTTTTTGGCACCGCCATTCTAGTCAAAAACGCAGAGCGTGGTCGGTTGTATGTGTTTAGCCGCGATTCCCAATACACCTGGACGGAAACACGCCAAAAGCTGGTGCGCTTGGTGGCAGATCAAACCGCTGTTGCCATTGAAAACGACGAACTTTCGGTGGAGCTTCGCAAAAAAGAACGGCTCGATCGCGAATTAGAAATTGGCGCAGAAATTCAACTGCGGTTACTTCCTCGCCACTGTCCTAAAATATTAGGTGTGGAACTGGCGGCACGATGCCTCACTGCTAGCCGAGTTGGCGGCGACTATTACGATTTTATTCCCGCCAGCTACGACCAAATTCGCTCTAAACGGGATGGCGGCAGCGAAACAGCAAAATGGAGCGTGGCGATCGGCGATGTCATGGGCAAAGGCGTTCCCGCTGGGCTGATTATGACCATGACTCGCGGCATGCTGCGGGCTGAAGTGCTAAATGGTCACTCGCCTGCCCGGATTTTGCAGCATCTCAACCGGGTCATGTATGCCGATTTGGAGAATTCTAATCGATTTGTCACCCTGTTTTATTCGGAATACGATCCGCAAACGCGAATCCTGTCCTATAGCAATGCCGCTCACAATCCACCGCTGCTCTGGCACGCCGCCACAAAAACGATCAAGCGCTTAGATACTTTGGGAATGCTGATCGGGTTAGATGCCGATACGCACTATCAAGATGCCCAAATTCAGCTACAGGAAGGCGACACGCTGATTTACTACACCGATGGCTTCACCGATGCCTCCAATCAGGCAGGAGAGCGATTTGATGAAGAAAATCTGACGAAAGCGTTTCAGTCGGCGTGTGAACGGTGTCAGTCGCCCCAAGAAATTCTGGATCATTTATTTGAGCAAGTTCAAAATTTTATTGGCTCTGGCAATCGCAAT
>JBBSCL010000662.1:0-2452 GCA_038250345.1 Leptolyngbyales cyanobacterium | reverse complement strand
TGGGTGTCCTCTTCTACCAAAAACATCCCACTTGGAATGTGCGCCTGATGATCCAAATGACCTGGCTACATCGCATTCTCTGGGGCGTTCTCTCCCTCGGCGGTCTGCTCAACGAACGTACGATGGCTCCCCTGCTGCAATGGCTGATCGACCAAGGCAAACCCCAACTTGCCCTAGAACTCGCCCGGATTTTCCTCAACTGGTACAACGTCCAGGGAGTCTATCAAGCCTATCGAGAAATGCAGCACAGCTAAATAAATGACATCCTAGCTGCGCTACACTGGAAATGTTGTTTAAATTCGCACATCCGGAATTTCGGGTGTCTCAAATCAGAGATGCAGCCGGATGGAGGAATAACCCGAATAGGAGAAAAGTCAATATGCCAGTTGTTTCATTGGCTCAATTATTAGAGTCTGGGGTTCACTTTGGGCACCAAACCCGCCGTTGGAATCCCAAAATGGATACCTACATCTATACGTCCCGCAATGGCGTTCACATTATTGATCTGGTGCAAACTGCTCGATTGATGGACGAAGCCTATAACTATGTGCGGACTGCATCTGAGCAGGGTAAAAAGTTCTTGTTTATTGGCACCAAACGCCAAGCTGCCGGAATCGTGGCGCAAGAAGCCAGCCGCTGCGGTGCTTACTATGTGAATCAGCGCTGGTTAGGCGGAATGCTGACCAACTGGACGACCATTAAAACGCGCGTCGATCGCCTGAAAGATCTCGAACGCCGCGAAGCCACCGGTGGACTCGATTTGTTGCCTAAGAAAGAAGCCTCTGTCTTGCGCCGCGAACTCGAAAAGCTCCAGAAGTACCTCGGTGGCATTAAAGCGATGCGAAAGGTGCCCGACATCGTAGTGATTGTGGATCAAAAGCGAGAATACAACGCAGTTCAAGAGTGCCAAAAGCTCAACCTGCCCATTGTGTCTATGTTAGATACCAACTGCGACCCCGATGTGGTGGATATTCCTATTCCAGCGAACGATGATGCCATCCGGTCAATTAAGCTAATAGTGGGCAAGTTGGCAGATGCGATCTATGAAGGTCGGCACGGTCAGCTTGAAGCTGATGAAGAATACGATGATTATGATGGCGTTGACGGGGAGTACGACTATGAAGATAGCGATGCTCCTCCTGAGGAAAATGAGGAAACCGCAAATTAAATAGTGATGAGTGTTGAGTGTTGAGTTTATCGACTTAACTTGTCACTCATCACTTATTGCTTTAGACCGTTAGGAGTAAGAGCAATGGCAGACATCTCGGCAAAGTTAGTTAAAGAACTGCGTGAAAAAACTGGCGCAGGCATGATGGATTGTAAAAAAGCGCTCCAAGAAACGGAGGGCAATATTGAAAAGGCAAGCGAATGGCTGCGGAAAAAAGGAATTTCGTCGGCTGAGAAAAAAGCGGGTAAAGTGGCTGCTGAAGGGTTAGTGGGTCAATACATCCACATTGGTGGTCGAATTGGCGTGTTGGTAGAAGTGAACTGCCAAACGGATTTTGTGGCTCGGAATGAGGCATTTAAAGCACTTGTTCAAAATATCGCCATGCAAATTGCTGCATCCAAAGTGGAGTACGTCAAAATTAGCGACATTCCTACTGCGATCGCCGATAAGGAGAAAGAAATCGAGATGGGTCGGGATGACTTGTCTGGCAAACCTGAGGCAATGAAAGAAAAGATTGTGCAGGGGCGCATTGAAAAACGGCTGAAAGAACTATGCTTGCTCGATCAAGCCTATGTTAAAGATCAAAACATTACGATCGCAGAGTTGCTTGCCCAAAATGTGGCTCAACTGGGCGAGAATATTCAAGTGCGCCGCTTTGTCCGGTTTGAACTAGGCGAAGGAATTGAGAAGGAAGAAACCGATTTTGCAGCAGAAGTTGCGGCTCAAATGGGAGTTTCTGCTGATGTAGAGAGCACGTCAGAAAAAGATGTAGACACTGAAGCCTCTGAAGCAACAGACGCGAGTGATGAGCCAAAGGATGAAAAAAAGAAAGAGAGCAAAAAAGACGGCAAGAAGGGTAAAAAATAATTGGCTTTGATAAAGCTAATTGTCTCAGATTAAGCTTTAGAGGGAGTCCGATGGGTTCCCTCTATTTTTTGACGAGAAATCGAGGCATCTAATTCAGGTAGAGTAGATATTTAGGCGTTTTATTAAGACAACTAAAGTCTCTTCAAACAGAGTCGTTTGATTTAGCAAAAGGGTTTGGGATGTTCACGGCAATTACTGAAGATTTAACAATACTGACCGTTGCTTTTGGAGTTGGCTTCTTAGCATGGGGATTTTTCCGCGCTAGACCCTTGGGCAAGGTTGGCATTTTTGCGTGGTTGCAGTCCGTGGTGCTGATGCTGCCTTGGCTGCTATTTTTTGGGCTTGCCGCCGCTGGCGTGATGCTAAATCTGACAATTGTGTTGCTGTTGTTAGTGGTGTCTACTGGAGTCTACATTG
>JBBSCL010000661.1:0-2460 GCA_038250345.1 Leptolyngbyales cyanobacterium | reverse complement strand
GCTGGCTCAGATTGCCCATGAATCGGTGAATCCCGATCGGGTGGAACTATCGCTGGTACTCAAGGCAACCGATCCGCTGGTGTACCACATCGGTCAAGCGCTTAAAGCTGATCTAGAGATCGACGGCATTGGTCGTCGGTTTTATGCCGAGTCGCTCACCACAGCGCTGGCGGCTCACCTACTGCTGCATTATTCCACGCGCAAACACAAACTCAAGGCGTATGACGATGGGGTGCCAAAAGATAAGCTGAAGCTGGCGATCGACTACATCCACGCACACTTGGGCGAAAATCTATCCCTGGCAGACATGGCAGCCGAATTGCACATCAGCCAGTACCATTTCTGTCGGCTGTTCAAGCAATCGACTGGCATGAGTCCCCATTGCTACCTGATGCAACAGCGGCTCGAACAGGCAAAGCAACTTTTGAGGCGACCAGAACTAACCGTGACACGTATCGCAGAAGACTGCGGCTTTGCTAATCACAGCCACTTTGCCAAATATTTTCGCCGCCACACTGGGGTTTCCCCAACCCAATTTCGCCGGATGTAGTGCGTCTGCTGTCTATACCCGCGATTGAAGCCATCCTGCCAAAGTTTCAGAGGACTGTACTCAATCCGAGATGCTGAACAAATGGGATAAAGTCTTTATCCGAGAACAAGAGAGTATGATTTTCCGCGATGCAGAACGTAGCAATCACGACATCGATTGTTTTCCGAATCGTTATCCCTCGTTTTCTGAGAGTGCGAAAGTGTTCAGCGCTTTGAATCGCCAAATCTGGATTGAGCAAGTTGAAAACGGTTAGAGAGGTGAGTAACTGTTTGGCAGTGGTGTAATCCGCGTCATGCCGAAATTCCTGCAAGACCTCAACTAAAATCAAATCACCCACTGCCACGGGTTGGTTGCCTAGCAGATGATCAAGCTGATCGACCTGTGGTGTCGTTTGACCGTTAAAGTAATCGATCCACACGCTGGAATCTACCAAAATCATCAGTTGGTTCTCAGGGTCTCCAGATCACCGTCCCAGGGTAGTCGCCCCCGAAGGTCGCGGATGGCTTCCTGCCGTCTCATCTGAATCAAGGTTTTCAGGGCAAGTTCAACGACTTCCTGTTGAACCGTTAGCCCAGTTGCTTTAAGGGCATCTGCAACTAAAGCATCATCAATCTCTACGCTAGTTTTCATGGCTTTAGCTGAATGGGAGCTTTGTCTCAATTGCTCCATTGTAAGTTAAACAATTTCGCCAGATGTAGCAAGATTGTGTCTGCGATCGCAAGAAAATGAGCGCTTCGATTTACAAGACTGTCTAGAGTCACCATTGGAAGCTTTAGCTACCTTCCATAACTTCTCACATAGCTGCTAGGGGTTAATATGCCTACAAAGTTTCTTTTTGTTTCTATCTATGTTCTAGCAAGCTTATGCTTTTTCAATGAAAGGGCATTGGCTCAGATGCAATGGAGGTGTGCTACTAACGGATTTGCTGAGGCCTACGGCAGTACTCAACAAGAGGCTTACAATAAGAGCCTTACTATGTGTCCAAGGTACTTCGCTCCAGTAGCGGGTGAGAATAGTCCGTGCCAGCCACGAAACGTTGTTTGTAATCAGACTGGGCTTTCATCTCCGTCTAATCCGTCTAATCAAGGTGGAAGATCCTTAGGAGATGGAATGTATCGAGTAGCTGGTCATTCTGCCGTTTACAGAATCTACGGCAACGGCATAGGCGTTTGCTGGGTTCGCGACCCTGGACTTGTAGCAGCATATGGTGGGAAGGTGGAAGTCATACCAGCAGAACAGGACACCATTTTCAGGAACCGCAAGTATGTCGATTTCAACGGAAGTGGCACGCAATATTGCACATACGAGAATGGAATGTATCGACGTAGAGATGAAGCTCCAGTTTACCGAGTCGTTAGCTCTACCATTTGCCGAGTGATAGATTCACCTCAAGTAAATAGGTTTGGGGGCTGGAAGAGGGTATTCATACTTCCTTCAGCAGGCTACTCAGATCCATTTTTTAGCAAAACTAACACTGGAGATTGCCGAGGGTAATAATTTAAGATTAACGATGTGAAAAACATAACGATCGAGTGCGGCTTTGCTAACCAGAGCCACTTCGCCAAATACTTTCGCCGTCACACCGGAGTTTCACCAACTCAATTTCGCAAAATGTAGTGCGTCATCCTTTCTAATGCTTTTGGTAGGGCGATCGCACTTCTCGCAATGCAAATTGAACCTTCCAACCGCGATCGGCATCGGTTATTCACTTGCGCCTGCTTGTAGCACCTGTGTTGGAGTCAGATTCAGGTTTGGCAGTGTAGAAGAAATGAGGCGATCGTTGCCTTTGAAAACGGCTTCCTCATACAATCCTGCAATCAGCGTCAAAACCGTAATCTGTGCCTGCTGTGGATCGACAATCCAATATTCGGCAATGCTTCGTGCTGCATATTCGGAACGCTTGTAACGGT
>JBBSCL010000660.1:0-2466 GCA_038250345.1 Leptolyngbyales cyanobacterium | reverse complement strand
TCGTAACAAACGCTGCACATTCCACATGGGCGGTTTGAGGGAAGAAGTCGGCGGGTTGTACGCGAGTGAGGGTGTAGGCTCCGGCTTCGCAGAGCAGCTTCAGGTCGCGAGCCAAGGTGGCGGGGTTGCAACTAACGTAGACGATGCGATCGGGCTGGATTTGCAATAGCGCTTCAATCACAGAGCGATCGCAGCCTTTGCGCGGCGGGTCGAGGATGACCACATCTGGCTGCACTTTTAAAGTCGGCAGCAGCTTTTCCACGGTGCCTAACTGAAAGGTAACATTGTGGAGTTCATTGAGGGCAGCGTTCATCGCCGCTTGTTCAATCGCTTCCGGCTGCACCTCCAACCCGATCGCCTGTTTTGCCTGTTTCGCCAAAGGTAAAGTGAGCGTACCCACGCCACAGTAAGCATCCAGCACCACTTCGGTGCCTTGCAGATTGAGTTCTGCCAAAATTGACTGCATCAGCGCTTCTGCGTTTTCGGTGTTTACCTGAAAGAAGGTATCGGGCAAAATTTGAAAAGTCATTCCAGCAAAGATTTCGTGGATATGGTGCTGTCCAGCGATTGGGTAGGATTCCTTGCCAAAAATCGCGTTGCTGCGATTGGGATTAATGTTCAACCCCACCCCGACTAATCCGGGATAGCGCTCCATCCACTCTGCCGCTTGTTCTTTCATCCCTTCCAGTTTGCCCTCTTTCACCACGAGCGTCAGCAACATTTCTCCGGTGTGGCGACCAATGCGAAAGCTCAAATGGCGCACCTTACCTTGATGTTTCGCTTCGTCATAAATGCTCCAACCGCGCGTTTGAATATCTTGCTTCACTTCAGCAAGTAAAGGATTGAGCCGCTGATCTTGAATGGGACACTGGTTGAGATTAATCAACAAATGGCTGCCTTTTTGGTAGTAGCCTGCTTGCACCTGTCCCGTGGGCGATCGCCGCATGGGATAGGTTGCCTTATTGCGATAGCCCAACGCACCTGCCACTTGAATCATCGGATCAATTTGCGGCTGGCTAAATCCGCCAATCCGCTTTAATGCTTGCAGGAGTTGATTGCGCTTTGCCTCGGTTTGATGGTCATAGTCAACATGCTGCCATAAGCAACCGCCGCATTTATCCGCCACGATGCAGCCTGGACGGATGCGATGAGGTGACGGTTCCAATAATTCGTGTAGTTTACCGTTGGCATATTGAGGCTTGACCCGCACCAAACGCACGATCGCGCGATCGCCTGTGACGGTATCGGGCACAAACACCACCCGCTGATTGACTCGCCCCACGCCATCGCCGCTGTCGCTGAGGTCGGAAATGGTGACCTCAACCAGTTCGCCCTGCTGCCAGCGCGGGTCTTCTAATGGGGCGGAATCAATTAGATCGGCAGAGTATGTCATGACAAAGTGTTCTGTGTAAATGCGCGATCGCAAACGACTATCTTAACAGTCCAAGCTTATCGTTTAAAAAGAAGTCCAGAGATCTCACAAATTGGCTAGAAGTTCGCATCTCCCACCAAGCGATTTGGTCCGAACTCCGCCGCCTCTCCAGGTGGGAGGAATTCTATCTTTACAAAACTTTTTAACTTCTCATATATCTAGCGCGGTACTCTCTTGAGAGTGTGGCGAACCTTGCTGCGAAACAATAATTGTCTTTATTTGCGTCCCCAAGACTCGTTAAACTGTAAACTAATACCCTAAGACACCACGATAATTATGAGCGTAGTCAGCCAAGTCATTCTTCAAGCCGATGATGAGCTTCGCTACCCAACTTTTGGCGAACTCCAAGCCGTGAAAGAGTACTTTCAAACTGGCGAACAGCGCACTCGCATCGTCGAAACGCTGTCTGTAAATGAGAAAAAAATTGTTCAAGAAGCCAGCAAGCAGCTTTGGAGAAAGCGTCCTGACTTTATTGCTCCGGGTGGTAACGCCTACGGTGATAAGCAACGGGCGCTTTGTCTCCGAGACTATGGTTGGTATTTGCGGCTAGTTACTTATGGCGTTCTTGCAGGCGACAAAGATCCGATCGAAGCGATCGGCATTATTGGCGCACGCGAAATGTATAACGCATTGGGCGTTCCGGTTCCTGGAATGGCTGAAGCGATTCGTTGTTTGAAGGCAGCTTCTATCGAGTTGTTAAGCGATGAGGATGCGGCAGAGGCTGCACCCTACTTCGATTACATCATTCAGGCGATGTCCTAAGCGTTAGCGAAACCTCTTAAGACGTAGAATTGCATTCCGCTCAAAGCTTAACTTTCAACTTATTTCCCACGGTGGGCAAAACTGATAGCGTCAGGCTAAAGGTTTTGTCTTCCGTGGGAAATCTTTTTTTGTGAGGACACGGCATTTTCTAAAGTCATGATCGCGTAGGGTGTGTTAGCAACGCCGTAACGCACCGTTAATAGGCAATTCGGTGCATTACGCTATCGCTAACAGCACTCTACAAGTTGATGTTAGATCTTTTATTGTCGGGT
>JBBSCL010000659.1:0-2468 GCA_038250345.1 Leptolyngbyales cyanobacterium | reverse complement strand
ATTTCTGAGCGTCAGGTTTCTCCCGAAATCCAGATTCAACGGTTAACGGCTCAACTCACTGCGGCATATAGCCGAATGGCTGCCCTAGAAGACCAATTAATCGCTGAACGAATGCATTAAGTGCATCTCACAATTTTTCTTGCTGATACATTTTTATTAGCGATTTTTTGAAATGAAATTGGGTTAGGTCTTGAAATAAACGTCGTTTCCGATGTAGATTTTGTTGATCGACTCTTTCTGTGGGGCGATCGCAGCGACCGCCCAGAAAGTTTCATATTTCTATTTAAGCGAGAGGATATTCAGATTGAGTTTCCTTGTTTTTTTGTTGATATTTAGCGGCAATTAATTCAACTGCATGAAGTAGATCTGAGTTTGTCCAGGCTTGGTATAAGTGTGCCGCGATCGCGCATCCTCCCGCGCCCACGCCTTCTTTCACATAGCCTTGCTCATAGGCGCGCAGTTGGGCAAATCGAGAATTGGCAAAGCTCAACTGCGTCGCCATCAGCGGCACCTCTGCCACTAATTGCGCCAAGCCCACCGTATCTGCCGTGGGATCATCGGCAACCCAGCGCGTAGTGCCCACCACAATATTTTGGGGTTGCCAGGGAAGCGCTGACTCTTGAGCGATCGCCCGTGCCAAGGCATACACCGCCAGCATTTGGGTGCCGCCTGCCAGCAAAACGCCCCCCGTGCGACTTGCCGCGATCGCCATGCCTGCGACTACCGCCTGCATCGGATCGCCTACCGCCGCCAGCAGCGACCAGGGCGATCGCAGATCAACGCCTGTAAGCCCAGTTTTAACTAACTCCCATTTTTGCGTGTGATTACAGGTTGGATGGCTACTGTTGACCTTGCCCGCAGCGGCGATCCCCAAGCCTGTCAATACTGCCAACGCGGTAGTGGTTCCCCCCACGACGCATTCTGCCAAAATCACATAGCTATCTGCCGCTGCGATCGCCAACTTTTCACCCCACAGCAATCCTTGGGCAAACAAATGCTTGACCGTCACCTGTTCCATTGCTCGTCCCGTACTGAGGCAACGAGCCGGAGCGCCCTGCAAATCGATCGCAGGCACAGCAGGAGGCTGAGGCAATCCAGCATTAAATAGATAAACGGGCAACTGTTGACCTTCAATCACCGCACGGGAAATCAATACTGGCGAAGCGCCCTGATGCAGCGGCGGCAGCGGATAGCTAGGTTGAGATTGCACCCCATTCACCAAAAACTCTGCGTCGGCGATCGCGGTATAGCGGCGATCATCCGGGGTTGCCCCTGCCGCCGAGATCCCCGGAATCAACCCCGTTTCTGTGAAGCCCAACACACACGCCACAACCGGACGCTTTCCTCTATATCGTTCTAGCCAAGCCTGTCCCTGAGACACTTGGGTATACACTCGAATTGCAGGGAGGTCATTGACATTCACTTGTCGTATATTCGTCATATCTCCTGCGGAGACGCTACGCGAACGCTATTCGTCATTCGTCTATTCCTCTTTACTTCTCTTCGTGTTCCATCATTACTTGCACCCACTTTGGCGGTCGAGGAATTGGATTGTGGAGGCGATCGAACAGAAACCAGCAAACTAAATGAACGACAAATAAATAAACCAGGTTGTTAATAAATATCATCACCAACATGAGTGCCTGAACTAAGGGCAAACTGGGTTGAAACGAAAGATTGAAGCGAACGCAAATCCAGTCAATCAAATCAGTAATTTGAATGGTGGTGTATTGCCATAGATCATCTCCAAGCAGAATTGAAATGAGCCAAATGCGGAAGAAAAATCCGATCGCGCCCAACAGTGCGCCAATGCTAATGGAGACTGCCCAACTTGCTTTTCGTCGCCACAACAGCCCAAGCAGAACGCCCATTAAGCCAAAAGGCATGACGTAAAGTAAACTGCGGGGTGGTCCCATCAATACGCTAAGCAACAGTCCCGAAACCAACGTCCCCATCCAGGCGGCACGATTGCCCCAGCGGAGGTAGAGAAGCGCGATCGGCACCGAGAAAAACAGCCGCAGGATCGGTCCCATGGGAAAGTAAAAATTCACAAGCCAGATCAAGCTGGCGGCACTGGCTAAAAACGCGGTTTCAACTAGCATTAATGGACTAGATGAAGGAAGCGATTCGTGAAACGTTAGCGAAGCTTTCCCCCGGACTCCCTGCGGGAATCGCGCAGATGAATTTTCTGGAGCTGAATGGTCTGAAAATGCTGATTCGTCTATTACTGCCGATGTGGCAGGCGTTGCCAGTTCTTTTTCGACATCATCCCAGGTTACCTCCATTCCCTCAGATGGATTCATCGGCGAATTAGACGCTGATGGAGAGTTGCCCTGCTGAGGGCTTTCAGGGAATTCATTCATGCAAAAATCTCCTAACCCAGCACTGGAAAAGACTGTTTGGCAACTTCAGTCAACCGATTTAACAAGCGCTGTAGGCTAGATGAATGCAAAATTGCCCAAGCATTT
>JBBSCL010000658.1:0-2472 GCA_038250345.1 Leptolyngbyales cyanobacterium | reverse complement strand
CCTGGAATAAACTGTTCCAGGCTGCCAACAGCTTTATCGACAATGCCGCAGGGGATGATCTGCTCAAAACCACTCAAATCAGGGCACACGTTGAGCGCGAAACCGTGCATCGTAATCCAGCGGCTGACTTTGATGCCGATCGCCGCCACTTTGCGATCGCTCAGCCAAACTCCCGTCATTCCCGCAACTCGCGTTCCTTCCAAGCCATACACTGCCAGCACTTGAATCAGCACCTCTTCTAGTTGGCGCAGATACCAATGCAAATCTTTTTGGTAATAGGTCAAATTCAAAATCGGGTAGCCCACCAACTGACCCGGACAATGATAGGTCACTTCGCCGCCCCGCTCAATCCGCACGAGTTCATGTTCGGTGTGCGCCGGATCAAATTTGAGAAAGTTTGTCGTGGAACCCTGACCGAGAGTATAAACAGGTGGATGTTCCAGCAAAATCAGCACATCTGCCAAATCGGGCGAGTTTGGGTTAGCTTTGCGTTCTGCGACCAGCGATCGCTGCAACTCCCAAACTGTTTGATAAGGCTCAACGCCCAAATTAACCAACCTGCACTGTCTCAATCGATTCTTAACCTAAAGCGATAAATCATCGTGACTCACAGAATTTTAGAGGTTCAGCAGCGATTTAAACGTCCAACCTTTAACATTGCTTTAAAACGCCTGGAGAATCAAGTGCAATTCTGCACAAAAAAGCATCGATTTCAAACAACTATAATCAAGAATTATCAAGGGTTGCAAAGCATTCTAAAGCTACCTGTCGGGAAGAATTCAAAGTGCTAGGGTAAAGTTAAGAACCGACTAGGGTTCAGTTAAACCTGTTTTTTAAGGGAGAATGCTCCATGAAGCTGGTTATTCAGGGCAAAAACATCGAAATCACGGACTCCATTCGTGAGTATGTCAATCAAAAGATTGAGAAGGCAGTCATCCATTTTCAGCAGATGATTACCGAAGTAGATGTCCATCTGTCGATCGCGCATAACCCCCGGATCAACTCAAAGCAAACGGCTGAAGTGACGATTTATGTCAATGGTTCAATTGTGCGTGCAGAAGAGGGAAGCGAAAGCCTCTATGCCAGCATTGACTTGGTTGCTGATAAAATTGCTCGTCAACTGCGAAAATATAAAGAGAAACGCAATGCCAAGCAGTATACGGTGCCAAAGGGAATTGAAGAATTAATCGAACAGCCGCCCGTTGATCAACCGAATGTGGATGATCTGCTGAATGATCGCACTCCGGTACTTCCTTCTGAAGTGATTCGGACTAAGTATTTCGCGATGCCTCCCATGAGCGTGCAGGAAGCCATGGAACAGTTGGAACTTGTGGATCATGACTTCTATGTCTTCCGCAATGAAGCAACAGGTGACATTAATGTGTTGTATGAACGCAACCACGGCGGATTTGGAGTGATTCACCCCCGCAACGGCAATGGGCATACACATAACGGCAAGAATGGCAGTGGTAAAGTTGCCCACCCTTCAAGCCTGTCTTCGGTTTAGACCCAATTTAGGGCATTAGCGCTTCACGAGATACCTCTGATAGCTACACCGTTTAAGTTATTTAGCGATCGCTTCAACGAAACGCTAAGCCACTTGAACGGTTTTTTTAATGCTTTGCATCATCGTTATGCAGGGCTAGTTCTTTGCAAAAAAAACCGAAATTCCTCATCTCTGGTTCAGCACAACTCCAGTTTATGGGTGACAGAGAATATTTGCATGGCACCAATGTCGCAGTTGCCGCAACAGACGGGCGATCGCTATCTAAATGAACCGGCTCGGTCGCGTCCATCTCCATCCAGCGATGGTTGAGTTCCTGGCAGAGGGATTTCGGGAAGTGCAGGCGGGTTACGGCGGGTGATGGTGGCGTTGAATGCCCCCGATTCCAGCACGCGATCGCCCTGCTTAATCTCGTAGGTAAAGCTATTCTGACCGTCTGCCAACACAAATGAGTCGCCATTATGTTTGGTGCCAAAGCCTAGAGTTAGTTCTTCCGAGATCCAGCCTTTGTCATAGGTGCGATCGGTGTAGGGCGATGGGTTTTGGTTGATGCCAGCAGTGACGTTGCGAATGATCACCCGCAGGTTGGGGGCAGGCGGCAGGGATGGAGACACAAACCAAGCGCGAAAGCCTTCGGCAACGGTGCCTATGTTGCGAGTTTGAGACCCGGCAAACTCTAGCCCTGCCTGCATTGGCGCTGCCACCGAGGATAGTTCGTTTAACTCGCGTGCCAGCGCAATACTTTGCAGTTCATAGGCGACGGCTTTCGCAGGATAGCCCGATGCCCGGTATGCCAAACCCAAATTGGTTAACGCTTGCCGCTGACTCTGGCGATTTTTCAGCTCCCGCGCGATCGCCAAATCCTGCTCCATCACTTCAATCGCCTTAGCATAGTTGCCCTGCCGATAATAGATTGCTCCCAAATTGTTCAAGGTATTGCCTTCACTGCGGCGATCGCGAATCTCTCT
>JBBSCL010000657.1:0-2478 GCA_038250345.1 Leptolyngbyales cyanobacterium | reverse complement strand
CCACTCGTCATTGTATGACATGGGGCTACCGCAGTCCTGCCAGATTTGCTTTTGAACGCTAAAGCCCCATTTGCCATTGCTGTATTTGACCCAGAGGCGATCGATCGTCAGTAGGTCTTCACAAGGGAAATTCTCCAGATCGGCGCGATCAAACCACTGCCCTTCCTCCTTGCCCACGGTGGTAATCATCAGCCGATAGGTTTCTTCGTCTGCTTCTTGCCATCGCTGGTGGCTCAGGTGATCTTCTAGTGTTTGATACTTCGAGTCTTGAGCAACCGTTCCAAGAGTTTGCAGCGATGCCATTAACTCCGGACTCAGCTTTTCGGGGCGGGGATATTCCTTAACCCCAACGCTTGCCAGTTCTGCTGCTTCGCTGCCCAAGTTGCAGGCGGCGCGGATGACCTGATCTAGCAATCTTGGGTTCAGTTGAGCAGTGTAGAGCAATATGGCTTCGCGCCAGACTGCACTATTCCAGTTTTGCAAAACCAGTTTGGCATTTGCCCGAATGCTTTCTATATCCTGCGGTTGTGCCAGCCGGGTTGCCGCAAAGAAGCCTTGAAAGCTGAGATGGGGAAACTCATATTCTCCGGGTTCTCGTTCGACTAGCAACTCGCTCACCTCCACGATTTGCGTGAGCCAGTCTGCTGGGGCAACCTCCTCTTGTTGAAATATTGGTTGCTGCCCCAGAAATTTCAGTAATGTTTGATGGGGCAGCTTAAGCAGATTTGCTTTCACCATTGCCAGCGCTACAGTTTGCAAAACTGCCTGACTTTTATCAAACGACAACACCATGCGAATCAGCCGTGCCCTGGGGCGATCATCCAACTGAAGTTTGCAGATGCCTCGATAAAGGTCAATCCGCTGGCGGGGCAGATCTCTGGATGGATCAAACCGATGGAAGGTCACCAGCATATTCAGCAGCAGCGGATTTTCTGCCATGTAGCCCAATTCATCTCGGCGTTGCTGCAACTGGTCAATGAGTTGGTCTGCCCGTTCCTGTGCCACTCGTTTGGCATGGCGAAGTTGCTTTTTGCTGCGGCAGCATCGCTCCTGACAGAGATACCAACGGCGGATAAAGTTTTCCTGTTGAGCAGGAGTAAACTTATTCACAAAAATCGGCACTGCCGGACGCTGAGCCACATAGTCTTTGAAGCCCGCCGGACGTGATGTGACGATAAAAACTGCTTTGTCATATTCCCGCATCTGAGCGCTAATCCAGTGGCTAACCTCCTGTCGCTTGCCCTCTGGCAACTCATCAAATCCATCAAACATCACCAGGGCGGCACCGCTGGATAACAGTTTTTCTGCCCATTGCGGCGGCGGGGTCAGGGGTTGATTTTTTGACAAGCTGGGTACGTGCTGCTCGGTGATCAGTGTGGGTAGACTGGGGGGCTGTTTTTGGGTTAACGGCTCTGTGTAGTCGCGCAATCGCAGCAGCACTGGAACCAGTTTGGGTGCGTGATGCTGTCTATGTTTGCGCTGCCCATAGATTAGGGCAATGTGTCGCAGCAGGGTAGTTTTGCCCATGCCGCCTTTTGCCTGAATGCTCATTTGTCGAAATGAACGATCGCGCTGCGATCGCGCTAACAAATCCCAAATGCTGAGATTTTCCGATCTCAATACCGAATCACTCCGCAACCGGGCAAGTCCACGCGAACGGGTGTTTGGTGCGATGGGTTCTGCTAACTCAGAGCTACCCATTGCCCCGCTTAACTCTAACGGGACAAACACTTCTGCTAATAAGGGAATGGCGGTGAGGTCGGGGTTAAAGCCCTCAGTGGTGAATTCTTCGCAGAGCCTTGCCTGTTGCTTCAGGTATTCTCCCTCAAAGTCGGAGCGTAGGTCTGATAGCGATCGCTCTAGGTTTGCGATCGCCCCATCCATTGCTTGATCTAACTTGGGTGCTAGTTTCTTGCCGATTTTGATCGCAAGCCAAACCCCAGCGGCTCCGGCAAAACACCAGACTGCTTCTGTCCATTGATTTTCACGGGCTTTGGTGATACCCACAAAGCTTAGCGCCCCTGGAATGCCAAATGTGACCAGTTTATTGTCGAGTAATTCAAAAACTTTCTCGATCGTGGTGGGGGAATAGGCAGATGCTTCTTCTGACATGGGGGCTAGCTCAACGAGGTGATGTCTCTTTTTTAACCTAAAGTCTAGCTATATCCAAGTGTCTACCAATCTTCGAGGGATTCCGTTTTTCCTTTACCTGATACTCTGATGCAAAGCGATTTGGTTGCGAGGAGTTAGATGCCAACTGCTGAACAAGGTATTCGGTGTGTTGTTCTATGCCAATCTTTAACCAACACATTTACGCCCATCTTTGTTGTCCGCCTCGACGATCGCACAGGCAACGTGTTCATATTGGCAGGAGATAACATAGAGGTGGAAATCTATCGCAATGGTCTTTGGAGATTCTTATGATTCAGCCTGACTTCAATACCATGACCAAGGTTGAGCTAAGAGCTTATGTAATTG